>NZ_JAZGJN010000195.1:0-16062 GCF_038085095.1 Photorhabdus sp. P32
ATCGCGGCCACCTGTCATCAAGGCGAAACCAGCTCCTCCGGCAGCGTGGGCCATGCAACCCCCCCACGACTTGACCCGGCAGCTGAACAAGATTATTTCGATCTCCGAAGAATGATTGTTGAGAATGAACAGCAAACGAAATACTTGCAAGAATATATCAAAACTCAGTGTCAATAGCTGAGTTTTGATAATGTTATTGCGTAATATAAAACAACGTAGGTATGGGTTGGTTATTAGGGCAAGTATGCTTAAGGTCGATTAATAATCAAACAGGGAATACTGTGTTTTGTAACACAACCCGATAACCATCAATATCTTCGAATGTTTTTCCATCAATATCCCAATATGGGTTGTAAGAGGGGACCGCAATAAAGCCAGCGTTTTTCATTAATGATATCTGTTCTAACCATTCTGAATGGTCTGATATATAGAAGGCCAATAAATTGTCCTGTGTGGGGGATCTTCCTACTGTTGTGCCACGATGATGGGTAAATTCGAGATGCCAGAGATGATTTGGATGCCCTAGAATAATACCATCAAAGTTTTCATGATCTTCGAATTGCTCTAGGATAATAAATCCTAAACCTTGGCAGTACATTTCAGCAACTTGAGTTAAGTTGTCAGTTGGTCTGGCGATTCTTAGTATGGTTGATTTTTTCATGGTAATCCCAGTTGATAAAGTTTTTGTGGAATATTCCCAATTCTCAGATCTTCTATTGCTATATAAAACGACTGGTAATGGTAGTTGATAAACGTGAAAAGTACAAAGTGGTGATCTTCAAAATTAAAACAATCTAAAAATATCATATAATGCCGAATTATTATTTATAGTATAACAAAATTTAGGATTTTATAGTTGGGGTTGTTTGATAGGTTCGTTGGTTGTTTCTTATTTTTTATCATCATCTCAATCACTAAAGTCTCTTATATGAACACTGATTTGATGTAAGTAGTCTGTGTTTTTTCACAATATCATCGAGAATATGTATTCATTTTCGATAAATTCTGATAAATATCCTCACTATTATTTGAGGGGCAGCTCTTACTTTCTGTTTGTAATAATATCTTATAAAATATATTAAATAATAAAATAATTAATAAATTTACTACCTATTATTTAATAGTCTGAGTTTTTCAAAGCCATTAAGTTGATTTCTATTGTTTTTACCAAGTGATATGACTGGCAGCCTAGTAGCTTGTGGCCCTTAAGCAAAATTTTTATATTATATTATATTTTATTATATTATAATCTAGTTTTGTTAGGGAGATTATAATTAATACTATTTTCTGTATTCTTTTTTGTTTATTATTTTTTAAGGATAAATTTCTGATGAATATTAAGGAATTAATTATAGTTCTGGCATTGTCCTGTTCTATGCTATTAGGTGGTTGTACTGTTATGCCTGGGAGTGGCCTTACTGTTTATAATAAAGAAGTAATCAATGATGGTGATAGTAACTATGATATTAATAATTTAGTAAATGTTTATCCAGTCACACCACAGTTAATTGAAAAGTTACGAATAAATTCTGCTATTGCACGTCCTAATCCTGAATTAGATAAAGAATTACAGCAGTATGAATACCGTATTGGTGTAGGTGATGTCATTATGGTTACTGTTTGGGATCATCCTGAATTGACGATACCAGCCGGGCAATACCGTAGTGCTAGTGATACGGGCAATTGGGTACATTCTGATGGAACGATTTTTTATCCCTATGTTGGTAAGCTTCATGTCAAAGGGAAAACGGTCACTCAGGTGCGCACAATGATTACCGATAAGTTATCGAAGTACATCGAATCACCTCAAGTTGATGTTAATATTGCTGCTTTCCGTTCACAAAAAGCCTATGTAACAGGTGAAGTTACCAGGTCTGCTCAACAACCGATCACTAACGTTCCCTTAACCATTATTGATGCGATCAACCATGCTGGCGGCTTAACCGAAAATGCTGACTGGAGGAGGATCATTTTGACTCATAAGGGAAAAGAAACGATTATTTCTCTTCAGGATTTGATGCAGAATGGTGATTTGAAACAAAATCGTCTGCTCTATTCTGGCGATATCTTATACATTCCTCGTAATGATGATTTGAAAGTGTTTGTTATGGGGGAAGTCAAAAAACAGACTACTCTGCGTATGGATCGCAGTGGAATGACGTTGACTGAAGCATTGGGTAATGCTGAGGGTATAGATCAATTATCAAGTGATGCTAATGGCATCTTTGTTATCCGTTCACTACGTAATGCTACTGATAATAAAGGGAAAATAGCCAATATCTATCAGCTCAATGCTAAAGATGCAACGGCTTTGGTGTTGGGAACTGAGTTTAATTTGCAGCCTTACGATATTGTCTATGTTACCAGTGCGCCAGTCGTTCGCTGGAATCGGGTTATCAATCAGCTGGTGCCAACGATATCAAGCATTAATAGCCTGACTGAAACAACTAAGTGGATTCGTAAGTGGCCGAATTAATGTTTAATTCTATTCTGGTTGTTTGTGTGGGTAATATCTGTCGATCTCCGACAGGAGAGCGTTTATTGCGGCAGGTATTTCCTCAGAAAGAGATTTATTCTGCGGGAATATCTGCTTTGGCTGGTAACCCTGCAAATGAGTTCTCAAGTAGGGTTGCGGCTAAGTATGGATTGTCCCTGGAGGGACATACAGCACGTCAACTAACCAGTGAATTATGCCAGCAGTCAAGTTTGATCTTAGTTATGGAAAAAAGACATATTGAGGCTGTAAACAGGATAAATCTAGGCGTAAGGGGGAAAACAATGCTTTTTGGCCATTGGTTAAATAGAATGGCAATTCCCGATCCTTATAAGTCTGATATCGAGGTTTATGAATATGTGTATCAGTTATTATTTGATAGTGCTAATAGTTGGTTGGGGAAATTATAACTTATAAGTATTTTTAAATTCTGGGTTTGCTGTTCTTCATTACTTATCAATAAAGTAATTATAGGCTTCTTATGACTACATCAGATAAATCAAGTCACACTCATACGGATAGTGATGAAATTGATTTAGGCCGTCTTCTTAGTGCCTTATTCGATTATCGCTGGGTGATTGGTGGAATTACCCTATTGTTCACCGTTATTGGCCTTTGTTATTCCTTGATTGCGACTCCGATATACAAGGCAAATGCTTTATTGCAGGTTGAAAAGAGAAGTAGTGCGTTGCCTTTAATCGGTGACATGGCGGATATGCTTTCTGGGAGACAGTCAGATACATCGGCAGAATTGGAGTTATTAACTTCCCGAATGATCTTGGGAAAGACAGTAAAGGATCTAAATTTGGATGTTCAGGTTATAGCGGATTATTTTCCTGTGATAGGTAAGGGGATTGCCCGCCTTCGTGGTATGCCAAAGCCTGACATTATTATTAAACATTTTACAGTATCACCTGAATATATTAATAAAGGGATAAAAATATATGTTGACGATGCAGAAAATTATCGGTTGTTGTTTGATGATCTGGTTTTCCACGGGCAAGTGAACAAAGTATTTGATACTGATGGCATAAATTTGCTTATCTCAAATATTTCAGCTTCTCCAGGGCAAAGTTTCACGTTGGTTAAACGAGGGCCGTTAGGTGTTATTCGCGGGCTGCAACAAACTTTGAGGGTAAAAGAAAAAGGTAATAATACGGGTATTATTTCGCTTGAAATGGAAGGTGATGATCGTGCAAGAATAAAATCAATACTGGATAGTATTGGTAAAAATTACTTGCAACAAAATGTGACAAGAAAGATGGAAGAGGCTGAAAGTAGTCTTAATTTCTTAGAAAATCATTTGCCTAAAGTTAAAATTGAGCTCAATCGTTCTGAGGAGTTGCTTAACCAATATCGTCAAGCGAATGAATCTATCGATTTATCACTTGAAGCAAAATCGGCTCTGGAGACATTGGTCCAAATTGAGAAACAGATTAATGAGTTGACTTTCAGAGAAGCTGAATTACAGCAATTATATACCAAACAACATCCCGCTTATGTTGCATTGCTTGATAAACGTAAAACTTTGGTTGATACCAAAAAGGAGCTGAATCAGTCAATCAAACGGTTACCTAAAACGCAGCAGGAAATTTTACGTTTGACCAGAGATGTTCAAGTTGGTCAAGAAATTTATGTGCAATTACTCAATAAACAGCAAGAGTTAAACATCTTGAAAGCAGGGACAGTGGGTAATGTACGTATTATTGATGAAGCGATTGTAGAAGGTTCAGCGGTAAAACCGAAGAAGCCACTGATTATTGTATCTATGATGGTATTGGGGTTTATATTGTCTGCTGGGTTAGTTTGCATACGCGTCATGTTTCGCAAAGGAATCGAAAGCCCCGAACAGTTGGAAGAAATAGGTGTTTCCGTTTATGCCACTATTCCACTATCTGGGACCCAAATTAAACTTGAGCAACAACAAAAAAAGCGAACTCATCGTCAGAAATTGCGGTTATTAGCGATTCAAGATCCCACTGATTTAGCTATTGAAGCATTACGTAGCCTTAGAACAACCTTGCATTTTTCAATGATGGAATCTGCAAATAAAATCATTCTTCTTTCAGGTTCTGCTCCTGAACTAGGAAAATCTTTTATTTCAGTAAATCTTGCTGCTGTATTGGCATTAAGTAATAAACGTGTGCTTTTAATCGATGCAGATATGAGAAGAGGTCGTTTACATAAAATATTGGAAAGTCCTCAATCTCTGGGGCTGTCTGAATATTTGGCTGGTCAGCATCAGTTAAAAGAGATTATTACCAGAACTTATCTTACTGAGCTTGATTTTGTTAATCGAGGTGTTATTCCGCCTAATCCATCGGAATTGCTTATGCATAACAGGCTTAAAGAATTATTATCTTGGGCAGAAGAGCATTATGATTATGTCTTGATAGATACTCCTCCTATTTTAGCTGTAACTGATGCTGCGATTATTGGAAGATATGCAGGAACTTCATTGTTAATTGCTCGTTATCATAAAACAAGGGTTAAAGAAGTTAATGTTGCTATTCGCCGATTTAAGCAAAATGGCATTCATATTAAAGGTGTATTGCTAAATGCGGTAGAGAAGAAGTCTGGTCTCTATTATGATTATGGCGGATATTATCAATATAGTTATAAGGATTGATAGCCTTTTCTCCGGCTTGTGGGGGCCGGAGAAATTTTATCAATGAGCTCTTATTTTCTTTCATTTATTTCTTAATAGTAAATCAGTTCGTTCAATTTAAGAGAAAACGGATTATCTTTCCTTTCATCTTGCAAGCATGGCTATGATGAAACCCAGAGACTTTTCTGCTGGTGAATTTATGGCTTTACAGTTGTAGAATAGCATAATAAGATGCATTTAAAATGTAATTTATGATCAGAGACCTTCTATGAGCAACCTCATTTGTTATAAACGAATACCAATCTGGCAGAAAAATACTATTCCTGAAATGTTCACTGAGAGACATAATACTAAAGAAGGGACTTATGCTTGTCTTGAGATCCTTGAAGGTGAACTGGAATTTGTGATTTTCGATGGTGATCAGGAAGAAACTGCATATTTTAATGTGCAAAAGCAGCTTCCCATTATTCAGCCACAGGTCTGGCATAGGATTAAATGGGTAAGTGATGATATTAAATGCCAGCTCTCTTTTTTATGTGAACCACAATATCTGTTTTATAAACAAAATAATTTGTCATTACCTCACTCTGAAATTGTATATCTGGCAAATATTATTTCTCCTTGTAAGACATTAGATTTGGGGGCCGGTCGTGGCCGGAATACTTTCTATCTGGCAGAAAGAGGTTATGACGTTACAGCAGTGGATATTAGTCCACAATATATTGATGAAATTAATATTATTAAAGAAAATCATCAGATTAAAAATATCCGTACTGCTATTTATGATATCAACTCGCACAATATCATCGAAAAATATGATTTAATTATTTCAACTGTGGTACTGATGTTTCTGAAACGGGAAAAAATCACCGATATTATTTACAATATGCAAAAGCATACGAATAAAGATGGTATTAATTTGATTGTTTGTCCGGTTGAAACAGATTCTGCGCCATATTCATTATTGCCATTCAAATGTTTCCTCATGCCAGGTGAATTGAAGAATTATTATTCTGACTGGGAAATTGTTAAATATAATGAAAACCCGGGTCATCTTCATAAAACAGATGAAAATGGCAATAGAATAAAATTAAATTTCGCTACGCTGATTGCCAGAAAGCGATGAAATATTTATACCCGTCATCTTTCAAGTTGCCTCTTTGTTGGCTGCACTCGCTCACCCCGGTCACATAGTTCGCTATGCTCCCGGGGATTCGCTCCTTTGCCGTCGCGATGCATCTTGAAATCCATAGGGTATATACCCGTTATCTTTCAAGTTGTCTCTTTGTTGGCTGTATTCACTCACTCCGGTCACATAGTTGTCTTATGTTCCCGGGGATTCGCTCCCTTGCCGTCGTGATGCATTTTGAAATCCATAGGGTATATACCTGTTTTTATCATTTAAAGATTAATCGCTGGTTTGCATGATTTCGTTATATCGTTGCTGGTCCCGGTACATTTGCAAATAGACCTGATATTTGGCCTGATGAAATAAAAATGTCTCTTTTTCCGGTTTGATAATGCTACCGTCACGTACCATCGATTTCGCTGCTTGAGCGAAGTCCGCAAAGGAACCGCAAGCAACGGCGCCAAGCAAAGCAGAGCCAAGATTAACCGCATCCTCTTCCTGAGCAAGATAAATTTCGCGGCCGGTGGCATTGGCATATTCACGTAGCCATAGTGGGTTTTTAGTTGCGCCGCCACACATAACTAGCCGGTTTATCTTATGTCCTGCTTCTACTAGTGCATCAATAATATGGCGGGTGCCATAAGCAATAGATTGCAGCGTTGCCAAGTAATGGCGGGCCAGAGCATCACGACTATCTGCCAGCGTCAGCCCGCTTACCATTCCCTTGGCATTAGGGTTTGCCCTTGGTGAACGGTTGCCGTGATGATCACCTAAAATATGAAGTTGTGCGGTCGGGTATTTTTCTTGCTTTTCTAACTGTGCGACAGCTTCATTCAGTAGCTGGTAGTAATGATGACCAGATTCCTCAGCTTCGGTTTCCAGCTCCAGCCAGCTATTATGTTGACGAATTGACCACTCAACTAATGCGCCGGCGGCGCTTTGTCCACCTTCGTTGAGCCAGTATCCGGGTAGCATTGCGCCGAAATAGGGACCCCAAACTCCCGGAACCATAACAGGATAAGGGCTGACAATCATGTGGCAGTTTGAGGTGCCGCTGATAATAACCAGGCTGCCTTCTGGATAGGCGCCAGCCAATGCCAATCCTCCGGCGTGAGCGTCGATAATACCACCAGCGACGATGACTCCTGTGTGCAGCCCAAAATCTTTAGCCACTTCAGCAGTTAGGTAGCCTGCTTTTTCGCCAATCTCGATGATGGTAGGCGGAACTTTATTTGTTAAATCTTCTAACCCAACATCATAAAGTAGTTTTTCGCTGAACTGTTTTTGATGGGCCAGATAATTCCATTTGCAGGTGAACGTGCAAATACTGGCTACATCAGCGGCAGTTGCTTTCCACACCAGAAAATCTGTTAAGTCAAAGAAACGCCATATATCCTGATAACGTTGAGGAAAGTGGTTTTTTAGCCATAAGATTTTCGGTAGTTCCATTTCAGGGCTGATTTCACCACCTACATAGCAGAGTGCAGGGTCATTGGTTTGATTTATCGTGATGGCTTCCTTGATTGCACGATGGTCCATCCACATGATGATATCGTGTTCGGGATTACCATTTTCGGCCACAGAAACAGGGTGTCCTTCTGCTGCTACCGCGACTAGTGAACAGGTGGCATCGAAGCCGATTGATTTAACGTCAATAGGATTAATATTTGCCAGTGCAACAGCCTCTCTTACTGTTGCACACACTTGCGTCCAGATGTCTGTAGAAGATTGTTCAACAAAATCGGTTTTTGGATGAAATTGCTGGATAGGTCGAGCGGAGAATGCATGCCGTTTGCCGTGTTGGTCAAAAACCGCAGTACGGACACTGGCGGAGCCGACATCAACGCCAATGAAATATTGTTGTTCCGGCATGAGGTTCTCCTTTTATTCATTCATTAACCTAGGCTGATAAAATGAGTTGAGTGGAACAATAAAACAATGAGGTTATTCAATTCTTGTGAAGCGGCTCGAAAAAGATTAGGTGATTTTATGATGATAAAAAAATATCACCTATATTTTCTATTGTTCTTTTGAGTGATGTAATAAATCCGTTCCAGAATAGTGGTTTGTTTAAAAGGAAAAACATGATAGGTAGAGCGAGCAAGATATTTTCAGAAAAATCGCTGACAATTTCTACGTAATGATTTTTTTCTTAGAAAATCGACTTCAAAAATAATATTAATAAGTTCATTAATTAACAAAAAACGGAGTGTAAAGGGCAATGTTTTGTTGTTTTACTTTAATTAATCGAAATAATCAAATGATTAAGTAAATTATTTTGATTAAGATGGCGGCTTATATGTAAATATTTTTTAATGTATTTGGCATGATAAATTTTTGAACATTCTAATCTTAAAATTCTATCAAGTGATATCACTCACAAGTATCAAATCTTTTTCCATTTTTACGAAATTTTTTCTCGCATATTTTCTGTAAATATTCTTTATTAAGTTGCTGCGCATATGTTGTTATTTTGTTACGAGATGTCCGAGGGAATATATGGGATTAATCACAGAATGGCTGAGTGCTATTAACGGGGTAGTATTGGGAGTACCGATGATGGTCGGTCTTCTGGGGGTTGGGTTGTTTATGCAGCTTCGCCTCTCTTTTCTGCCTATACGTAAACTGGGAACGGGTTTTAAATTACTATTTGAGCGTAATCATCAACGGGGAGAAGGGCAGATATCGCCGTTTAACGCACTGATGACAGCGCTTTCCGCCACCATTGGAACAGGTAATATCGCCGGTGTGGCTACCGCAGTTGTTTTGGGGGGGCCAGGCGCGCTGTTTTGGATGTGGATAACCGCATTAGTGGGCATGGCGACCAAATACTCAGAGACAGTGTTGGCAGTCCGTTTCCGTGAAGTTGATAAAAATGGTCACTATGTTGGTGGCCCTATGTATTACATAAAAAATGGTTTGGGTAAAAAATGGGCTTGGTTGGGGACGCTGTTTGCGGTATTTGGCAGTATTGCTTGTTTCGGTATCGGTAATACTGTACAGGCGAACTCTGTTGCCGATGTGCTGCAAAGCAACTTCGGTATCTCTACCACAGTAACGGCCGTAATACTGGCAATTCTGGTTGGTGCGGTACTTATCGGGGGTATTAAACGTATTGCTGATGTGGCGGGTAAATTAGTGCCATTTATGACAGTTGCCTATCTTGCTGCCGGGATTATTGTTCTGGGAGTGAATTTCAGTGAAATTCCTGCTGCATTTGTTCTGATTGTTAAATCTGCATTTACACCTGTTGCGGCACAGGGTGGTTTTGCGGGTGCGGCAGTATGGGCGGCAATTCGTTTTGGTGTAGCTCGAGGCATTTTCTCTAATGAAGCGGGATTGGGAAGTGCGCCGATTGCTCATGCGACTGCCAAAACTCAAAACCCGATTCGTCAGGGGTTGATCGCTATGCTGGGTACTTTCATCGATACCATTATTGTTTGTTCCATCACTGGTTTAACTATCGTCATTACGGGTGGTTGGCTGAATGGTCAGACAGGTGCGACATTGACAGCGACTTCTTTCGCTATGGCGATTCCTGGCGGCAATTATATTGTCGCGGGCGCTTTGGTAATATTTGCTTTTACCACAATTCTTGGCTGGAGTTTCTACGGTGAAAAATGTATTCAGTATCTATTCGGGCAAAAAGCTATTACGCCTTTCCGTGTAGTATGGATTATTGCTTTGATGGTTGGTTCTACTCAATCATTGAACTTTGTCTGGCTATTGGCAGATACACTGAATGCAATGATGGCAATACCGAACCTGATTGCATTAGCATTGTTAAGCCCAGTCGTTTATCGGCTGACAAAAGAACATATCAAAGATGTGAATGCGGATAGTATTGATATTAAAGCAAGAATCTGAATAAAAGCCTTCCATTTGGAAGGCTTTTCTCATCACTGATTGAAATTATTCTTCACCGGTTTTGATATAGATGTTTTTAACCTGAGTGTAAGCATCCAACATCATTTTGTGTGTTTCTCTGCCAAGCCCTGATTTTTTGTAACCGCCAAATGGAGCGTGAGCTGGCAGTTCGTGGTAAGTATTAATCCACATACGACCCGTTCTGATAGCTTTGGCGACGCGTAATGCACGGTCGAGATCCTGTGTCCAGACAGCACCGGCCAAACCATAATCAGAATCATTTGCCATTCTGATTACGTCTTCTTCGTCGTCGAATGGAATCACGGTCAATACAGGGCCAAAAATCTCTTCGCGCGCGACTCGCATGTCATTAGTGACATCGGCAATGATGGTTGGTTGGATAAAGAAACCATCATCATAACCTTCTCCAGTAATGCGTTTACCGCCGGTTAGAATGGTTGCGCCTTCTTGTTTCGCAACTTCTACGTATCCGAGAATTTTTTCCATTTGTTCCTGGCTGACCTGGCTTCCCATCTGAGTTTCTTTTTCCAGTGGATCGCCGACCTGGACAGATTCGAATTCTGCTTTTAGAGATTTGAGGAATTCATCATGAATATCTTTATGCAGGAATAACCGGGAACCTGATTCACATGCTTGACCCTGATTCAGCAAAATAGCTCTGGCCGCATATTTTACGGCTTTTTTCATCTTGGCGTCAGGGAAGATAATATTGGCTGATTTACCACCAAGCTCCAGTGTTGCAGGGATAAGCTTTTTGGCTGCGGCTTCGGCTACGGTATAACCTACTCTGGTGGAACCAGTGAATGCCACTTTTTCGACATCTTCATGATCCAAAATGGCTTGACCAACGACTGAGCCGCGACCTGTAACAATGTTGACTACTCCGGCTGGCAGGACTTTATTCAGTATTCGGCCTAATTCAAGCAGCGTGATTGATGTCAGTGTTGCAGGGTTGATAACAATGGTGTTGCCCGCTGCAAGAGCTGGAGCCAGTTTCCATGCCGCCATCAGTAATGGGAAATTCCAGGGAATTACCTGTCCGACAACACCAATGGGTTCACGGATCACCAAACTGAGTGTATTGGTATCCAGAACTGAAGCTTCATCGGTATGGGAACGGATCACACCCGCAAAATAGCGGAACTGGTCAACGGAAGCGGGTAGATCCATATACAGGGATTCATTTAATGGTTTTCCGGTATCCAGTGACTCAAGAATAGCAAAACGCTCTTGTTCCGCTTCTAGTAAGTCAGCAATTTTCAGCAGAATTGATTGTCTTTCGATTGGGGATGTTTGACTCCAGGCGGAGAAGGCTTTTTTCGCGGCACTGACAGCAAGATCGACATCTTCAGCATTACCGGATGCATATTCAGCCAGGAGTTCTCCTGTCGCTGGGTTGTAACTTTTGGTTGTTTCTTTGGATACACTATCTACCCATTGCCCATCAATAAGCATTTTGTAGGATTCAACGGGCAACATCTCTTTCTCAATATCATGTAATCGTTTCATTAACATACTCCGAGTACTTTGGTTTAAGAATATTGGTTTAAGAATATTGGTTTAAGAATAGTTACATCTTGAATCTATTTCGTCGGATTATTTTATTTTTCATTCTTGTTAGTGAAGATCGAATGATTCCGAGCATAAATCATTCCTGTTTGGGATAAATTATCAGGTTTTATATGATTCCATTATGTGAATATATTTGTACTTTATATTTATTGCTTAATCGAATTTATCTTGTCATATTCTATGTTTTTTTAATCACCAACTATAGTAGAGTACAAAATAATAGATGTCTATTAGCATGTTATATAAAATATTAGGTATATTAACAAACGGAAATTATAAATAAAGGGTGAAGCTAAGTATCCGTTGGCGTATTCCAACGGATTGAAAAGAAATATTATTTTGCTGTAATCCAGAATATCCCGTGACCATCAAGAGCTGTAAAGGTTTTATGCAGATATAGGCTATCCGCTTGTGGATCGATATCTTCAAATAACGTCGGGTGCAGGAATTTAGCAATGATTTCAACAGCAATGATATTAAACGGCGTATCGTAATATTGGTGGTACAGTGCGATTACTTGCTTTTCGCGGAATGCTCTTAATACGTTTAATTTGGGGCGTGTCAGTAATTTTTTCAGTCGTTCCTGTGACTGTTTTAGATTGCCGGTGTAGCCTAATGGTACAGAGAAGCTTCCGGGGCGGACTTTATCCCAATCTGCGGCAGTCATCAGATAAAATTCAGGATTACTGACGATTAATTGTTTTTCGTTTACCTCACCATCCATACCTGAGAACCAGCGAGCACCGAGGTTATCACCTCCTGCGGCAGTAACAAATTCGCCAAAATTGCCATTTCCGAAAGTTTTACAACAATATTCAGCACCTAACATACCTGCATGGCGTTCAATAAATACCGGAGGACGCTGTTCTTTACCTAGCGTACCAACGCGTTGATTAATAATTTTCATCCTCTCTTGATAAAACTCAATAAATTTTTGTGCATTTTCTTCTTCACTAAATACTTTCCCAAGTAAAACCATGCTTGGAATCGTATTTGTTAGCGGATATTGACGGAAATCAATAAAAATAACCGGAATGCCCGCTTTTTCCAGTAAAATTATGGTTCCACTATTGTTGAGCTTAGTTTGAAGACCAATATCAAAAATAACCAGATCGGGTTTATAAGTCAGCGCTTTTTCGACGCTGAAATCGCTTTGATAAGGATTAGGGAATACCGGAATATCCCGTAGTTGCGGGAACTCTTTTTCATAAACAATTGCCAAATCTGGAGATTTAATTTCCAGTGCATTATCCCAGGCGACAATACCTTTAAGCGGATTATCAGGATGAAGAATATTCAGTGCAATCAATACTCGGCTATCAGCCAGCATAACCCGATTGACTGGCGCGTTAACTTTAACCTTCCGGCCAGCAACGTCTTTGACTGTAATTTCTTTTGCTTGCGCAAAGACAGACAGTAACACCAATATGGCAGTCAGAAAATATTTTGCAGTGTAGTGGATGATTGCCATTATTCCTCCTTTGAATAAATAACGTTCTTGGTTGAACTATACCCTATGGATTTCAAGATGCATCGCGACGGCAAGGGAACGAATCCCCGGGAGCATAGATAACTATGTGACCGGGGTGAGTGAGTGCAGCCAACAAAGAGGCAACTTGAAAGATAACGGGTATACATAATTTGAAAGTTGTGATTGGTCGTAAAGTGCAGTAGCAAATCGTTGTATCCTATCCATTGAATAGTTAATCGAGACGATAAACGCAAGTACGATCACATCTAATTGGGTCCAAATCTGTTTATACTAATCTTAAAATGATAATGATAACAATTTACATTAATCAAATGGTTTTAGTGACTTTGGTAAATAATATTTTTATTTTTTACTATTTTTAAATAATAACAATGAGTTGAGTGGTATTTGTGAGTTAAAAATAATTCTCATTTGGTGGGAAGTTATGAGGGTGGTTGGCAAAAGCAGCAGACTAAATTTGCCAAATTCTTTGGCAGATTGTGATGGTTCCAGCTACATTATTGATCTGAATATTGGCAATTACTGTGGTTGTATCTGGGCCTGTCTTTTGTCGGTTGGTCGGGTGTTTTAGTCATCTGATAGATTTAGCAGGCAAAAAATCGTTTTTTATGCTGTCGAAGAAATAACAAAGCCAATAAAGAGGCAACTTGAAAGATGACGGGTATAAACGGTTTATTGTTTCTGCTTCTGTTATTATTCCCTTGTTTAATATTCTGTGGGGGATGAATATGAAAAAATTGTTAGTAATTTGTTTGCTAGGATTTGTATTAGCTGGTTGTGATAGCCAACCTAAACTTGATGCTTCTAATGAAATCTCGTTGAAAGTCTCCATTGAGAAAGTAAGAGATGCGTTATCTGATGATAAAAAAGCGAAGTTTGATGAATCAATTCAATCGGCTATGTTTAATAGTATCGATTTTAATGATTTGGTTAAATCAGGCGCTCATGGTGATATGATGGAAGCGAAACAAAAGTTTTATAAATTGCTGGATGGTAAAACTGCTGACCAACTGATCGCTGAAGTTGAAAAAATTGAAGCTAAGAGATCAGAAAATGAATAATTCCTTCATAGGGTTATTCTCATTAAAACGGCAAAAGGTGAAAATCTATACCCTATGGATTTCAAGATGTATCGCGACGGCAAGGGAGTGAATCCCCGGGCGCATAGATAACGATGTGACCGGGGTGAACGAGTGCAGCCAACAAAGAGGCAACTTGAAAGATAACGGGTATGTGCCATTTTTTTATTATCATCAATAAATTAAATAAAACTTAAACAAACCCACTTTCAGTTTTGAATTATGACGACTTTTGCTTATAATATGCGCCGCATTCTAAGTGCAGTATCTCGTTAGGCGAGGCTCCTATACAAACACAGGTTGCTGATCTGACGACGTCGAGAGACGCCCAAGATTAGGACAGGATATATCGAACCAAGGTATATCCCCATGTAACTTTCTGATAATTCAGGATACGTTGTATAGTGCTAAAACTGAGACGTAGAGATAGTCATTGCATTCTCTCATCTGGTTTCGCCCCTATGTGAGTGCTGTTTGAAGTTCACAACAGTAATAGGGACCAACATCATGAACATCACATCCCATGAAAAAATGGATGCATTAGCGGTTGCTAATCATTCTTCTATTAATGAAATAAACGCTGATCAGCAACGGAAACATCGATTGAAAAATGAAGATGCAACTGTCAGCGCATATATGAGTCAGCATTTCATTTCTGTAGCTGTTGCTGATTCTGTTTTGTCGGTAAAAAGTCATTTAATTGATCAGCTTGAAGGCGAACAGATCCCAACCTACCTATATGTTATTGATGATGAAGGCTATCTTAATGGCATATTACCGGTGAAAGTATTATTAACTGTAGCTGATGATTTATTTGTGTCAGATGTTATGAGGCAAAGCTATTTTTCCGTATCACCGGAGCAGCCGCGTCATGATGTTTATAGTTTGATAAATCATAGTGGTATGGATAGTGTTCCGGTCATTCATTTTGGCAAATTAGTTGGGGTTCTGCGGCCGCAGGATATTGCTGAATTGATTGAAGATGAAAACACGTTGGATGCTCATTTGCAGGGGGCGACTTTACCTCTGGAGCAGCCTTATCTGAGTACCAGCCCAATAACATTATGGCGTAAACGTGTCGGGTGGTTATTATTACTATTTGTTGCGGAAGCTTATACCGGTGCTGTGCTTAAAGCATTTGAAGATCAATTGGAGGCGGTAATTTCTTTAGCGTTTTTTATCCCGTTATTAATAGGAACGGGGGGCAACAGTGGGACACAAATTACCTCAACGTTGGTCAGAGCAATGGCGTTGGGGGAAGTGAGCTTACGTAATCTATGGGCAGTGTTACGTAAAGAGATTTCCGCTTCATTTTTAGTTGCGGTAACGATAGGTTTTGCTGCGCTTATCCGTGCCTGGATATTAGGTGTCGGTATTGAAGTGACTATTGCTGTCAGTTTGGCCATCATTGCAATCACCCTCTGGAGTGCCATTGTTTCTTCCATTATTCCGATGGTATTGAAAAGGCTTTCTATTGATCCGGCTGTTGTATCGGCTCCTTTTATTGCCACGTTTATTGATGGTACCGGCCTGATTATCTATTTCGAAATAGCTAAATTAGTAATGACAGAACTCGTTTAAAATTACCGATAAGATGCCCATATTTATTGGGTATCTTATTGATTAAATTAGGGGTGAAAATAGGTTTTTTATTTAAATTAATGTTTGGTTTTATTATATATGAGCATAAATAAAATGATCTAGTTTAACATAATGAAAATATATATTAAAAACAACTTAATTAAATAAAATAAATTATTTCCTGTTTTAATGAATTAATTTATTGAATTTGTATTAATA
>NZ_JAZGJN010000196.1:0-16463 GCF_038085095.1 Photorhabdus sp. P32
TGAAAGATGACGGGTATATATTTAATTGAATTTATTGAAATAAATTTAGGCTTAAAATACCCCCAGACCGGAAAAAAAGAATATCCGGCATTGAAGAGTCTACCCTTTACATAATAGGTGTAGCTGTCACCTTTATTGCTGGATTTACTTACAAGACGTTATTACCAATCTTACAGGAGAAAATAGTGAAGTCCGTGTTTGGTGCTAAATTGCAGGGGATAGATGTTGTTGACTCTAGTATTAATTTGAAATTTGATATCGAAGCCCAAAGAAATGAAGAAATTGGCATGTTAAAAAATAATAAAAATTATATTTTGCAGATAACTAAAAATATTCCGAATGAAGATAAAGTAAATATAATTACGGATTATAATATTATAAAATCTTAATTATAACTTATAGGGCGGCTTCTCCGCCCTATATTTCAATCTATTCTACTCTACAACAGAAAATAAATTAAATTTTCGGATAAAGATAAAAACCTTTAATATTTAGCTAAATATTTTTACTTAAATTATATCGACGTAACCTATATGTAATCTAGAAGAAACGGCTAGTCATTTATTGTTGGCGAAAACCGGAGGATTGAACTAAACTCAAATTTTACTTTTATGAGAGGAACTTAACTATGTCCGAAACCTATTCTTCTGAATCGTTAAACCTAAAATCTCACTGGATGCCATTCACTGCCAACCGAAGTTTCCAACGCGATCCACGCCTCGTCGTTGCTGCCGAAGGACGGTGGCTAAAAGACGATAAAGGACGCCGGATTTACGACAGTCTGTCCGGTCTTTGGACCTGTGGCGCAGGTCATACCCGGACAGAAATTCAGCAAGCTGTCGCTGCTCAATTGAGCACCCTCGACTACTCGCCAGGCTTTCAGTTCGGTCATCCCTTGTCGTTTCAACTAGCAGAAAAAATTGCCAATTTAATCCCTGGTAATCTTAATCACGTCTTTTTCACCAATTCAGGTTCTGAAACTTTAGACACCTCAGTCAAAATGGCACAAGCCTACTGGCGAGTGAAAGGCCAGCCCGAAAAAACCAAACTGATTGGCCGTGCACGTGGTTATCATGGTGTCAATATTGCAGGTACTAGTTTGGGGGGAATTGGTAGCAATCGCAAAATGTTCGGACAGTTGATGGACGTAGATCACTTATCCCATACGCTACAGGCCAATATGGCATTTACGCCAGGTATGGCAGAAACTGGCGGCGTGGAATTGGCTAACGAGATGCTCAAGTTGATCGAACTGCACGATGCCTCCAATATCGCGGCGGTCATTGTCGAGCCTGTGGCCGGTTCCGCTGGTGCGATTATTCCGCCCAAAGGGTATCTACAGCGTCTGCGTGAAATTTGCGATCAACATAATATTTTGTTGATTTTTGACGAAGTTATTACCGGCTTTGGTCGTATGGGATGCTGGACCGCTGCTGAGTATTTTGGTGTGACGCCAGATATTCTTAACTTTGCCAAACAAATCACCAATGGCGCTATTCCCTTAGGAGGCGTAGTAGCAAACAGTGAAATTTATGAAGCCTTTATGTCTCAGCCGCTACCAGAACACCTTGTAGAGTTTAGTCATGGTTATACCTATTCGGCGCATCCGGTAGCCTGTGCCGCCGGGTTAGCAACCTTGGACCTGCTGCACAAAGATAATCTTATCCAGCGCTCTGCTGAACTTGCTCCTCATTTCGAAATGGCCCTTCATTCTCTCGGAAATTGTCCAAACGTGACTGACGTCCGCAACTGTGGCTTGATAGGGGCAATTGAGTTGGCTGCCCGTGACGGCGATGCCGCTATACGTCCTTTCGATGCCAGCATGATGCTTTGGAACGCCGGTTTTTATGTACGCTTTGGCGGCGATACACTGCAATTTGGGCCTATGTTCAATGCTGAACGAGCCGATTTGGATCGTCTTTTTGACGCCGTTGGGGAAGTATTGCATTACATTGACTAAGGAAAGGGATGGAACATAGAAGGGTATCAATGTACGGTTATAGAAAGTCTATGTGATGAATAAGGATATTACAGACGGAAGACGTGACTTTATAACTGACACAAAAATTAACGCTCACTTAATAGGTGAGCGTTACTATGATCATGGTATTTATAAATCATGGTATTGATGATTTCTATATTAATAATGTGAGAAATAATAATGATTCCGAACAACAAAAACGTCGCTCTTGAAGAAAAAGATGTTTCCCTAATTGAAGCGGCAAAGGCTGCGATAATATCTCGATATAAACCGGATTGGCATGTTGTGGGCGCCGCACTGCGTCTGCGCTCTGGCGAAATTGTGACGGGTGTACATCTTGAAGCAAATGTCGGTCGTATCGCAGTTTGCGCAGAAGCTATTGCTCTTGGGCGTGCTGTGACGGAGTACGGTTCTGCCGATATCGACACGATAGTAGCTGTTTACCATTCTCGTGACGGAGAGGTTAGTATCGTGTCCCCATGTGGTATGTGCCGAGAACTGATTTCTGACTATGCGCCCCAGGCGATGGCGCTGATCCAAGACGAGAAACACAACTACGTGAAGTGTCCAATCATGAGCTTACTTCCTGCTAAGTATCAGCGAGATATAACAAATGAGCCGAAAACCTGAATAATGGGCCAACGGTGGTATTAACTATATGACCCTGAATATGACTCAATCCAATGTACAGCAAAAGGCAGAATTTCAGCCGCTGGTACAAGCAAAGCTTTTGCATTTCCGACAACAGATAGGCCGATAATTTCTGGGTAAGCTGAAATAAAATCAGTAACAATCGTTGCAAAATACCCTTCCGGTAAATTTTGCGAAACAGGTGCGACAGTATCAAACTCTTCAATCATCTCCCAAATTACCGAACCGTCTTTTAAGAAAGGTACAGGCATATGACGGATTTTTTTATTCGGTATATTGGCTAAATGTTCAGCATGATGTAATAAGCTCATGGTGTCGTAAGGAGCGCCAAGCATTAATATTTTGCCTTTTTGTTCCACTAATTTGGCGAAAGGAGAGTTATCGCCATAACCGTACTGCAAGGAATGATTATCCGTATACCATTTAGCTCTTTTGCCAATAGCTGAGACGGATGCGCCGGGATTACCACTTCTCAATGAACCCGGATACGTGCGGATAAATTCCGCTAATATCCCGTGGTCTGAGCTGGCTCGGCTAAATTTAGCATCAAAAGGGGTAATATCGACTTTGATTTTTTCAGATAAATATCCATTTTCATCTACAGCATCTTCATAATTCTGATTCCAATTAACATAGGACAGTAATGTTCCGCTTGAACCAATGGTTTCTAATATGGCAGCAATAACATCATCGGGGCCGTTTATACAAGTACCTAGATTACGTATACTCGCATGTACCATAACATCATCATTCTTATGTAATCCTAAATTGGATAGTTGTTGCTTCAATAGGTTTTTTGTCCAAAATCTATCATTGCCAATTGTTAACATGTATACACCTATAATATATATTCCGCATTTTTAATATGGGGAATTGAGCTCTTTTTTAATAATAAACCGTCAGTATTTTGGCATATTAACGGTTTCGTAAAATTTATCAAAGCTCCATTTCCAACATAATCTTGATATCTGTCGGACGCCCCTTTGCGGCTTGTTCGTAAGCTTAAACGCTGTCTTTAAATTTATAGGTTACGAACAATATCAACCATTGCACTTTCGGCAAAACTGACATTTTCAGGTAGTTTGAACGTAACTGCTTCTGGGTGAATAACTCTTTCACGTAAACAACCATGTTATCGATACCATTTTTTGAGCAGATATTAGATCAAAAATTGTTGCATTTACGTGATTGATCATAATTTTCGCACTAAATCGTCAAAACCATTGGTATTGATCACTCAGGAGACTTACCATATTGGGAGTGAAACGCTAATGTTTAATTCCCACAAACCCAGAGAAAATGAATTGCGCATCATTGACAAGTTGATAGGTACAATGTGGATGCCATCGTTTTATTTATAGGGTTATTAATTTAGTGCTAAATTTATAGAGAATAGTTAATACCATATGAAAATATTAAATATTATAATTTTATCTGTATCAACAGTAATAGCTTCTAATGCTTTAGCCAATGAGATTAGAGCAAGGGATTTAGGCATTCCTTTCTCTGGCGTAACTGGGAAATATAATGCGATTACAGATGTTAGCGGTGTAGAAGTTGGCTATTCAACCATAATAGAAGGCGATGGAAAGCTAGAGGTTGGAAAAGGCCCAATCAGAACAGGCGTAACAGCTATATTGCCAAGAGGAAAGAAATTCAGCCCGGTATTTTCTAGTACATTCTCTTTAAATGGCAATGGAGATATGACCGGCAATCAATGGGTCAAAGAAAGTGGTTTCCTGGAAACGCCAATATTAATAACCAACACTCACAGTGTTGGTGTTGTTAGAGACTCAACAATTAGCTGGATGATTGATAATAATCTAACATCACCACTAAAAGATGATTTATTTTGGTTATTACCTGTAGTTGCAGAAACGTGGGATGGAATATTGAATGATATAAACGGTATGCATGTAAAAAAAGAACATGTATATCATGCGTTGAATAGCGCTAAATCAGGCGCGATAGAAGAGGGTAATGTCGGCGGCGGAACTGGAATGAACCTTTTTAAATTTAAAGGAGGCACAGGTACTTCATCAAGAATTCTAGATAAGAAAGATGGAGGATATACTGTTGGCGTTCTTGTTCAAGGCAATTTTGGCGATCGGGATGACCTGATTATTTCTGGGATTCCGGTTGGTAAGGAAATAAAGGATCTCAACCCGATATATCATGGAGATAAGAAAAAGATAAAGGATGCCGGTTCTATAATAGCAGTGGTAGCCACAGATGCGCCATTAGCGCCTCACCAATTAGAAAAAATAGCTAAAAGAGTATCTCTGGGGCTGGCAAAAGTAGGTGGGGTAGCCAGGAATACGAGCGGTGAGATATTTATTGCATTTTCGACCGCAAATAGTGATGCTTTCTCTAGAAAGGATATAAGAACAATAAAAATGCTAGCAAATGACAAACTAGATCCTTTGTATGAAGCAACAATAAACGCAACAGAAGAAGCAATAATTAACGCTATGATCGCCGCCAAAAAAATGGTTGGGAGAAATGGCAATACTTCGTTTTCTATTCCTAAAGATAGAGTGAAAGAGATATTAAAAAAACATAATGTCTTAGTATCACCTGAAATGTAATAGCTCAGACCCAATCTGACGCTTAGATTTAAAAAAGAAACGAGTTACCGAATTTGATTAAAGGTTCTAAATCTAAAATCGAAGTCGGTAACTACTTTAACATTTGTTTCAGGATTTTTCGTAATGCCGTGGACATTTTCACATCCAGCAGCTGTTTTTCCTTTGAAAAGTCTTCCGGGAGGGAGATTATTGAATTTGCCTGCGCTAATTATGGGTAGTTTATCTCCTGATTTCTTTTACTCTGTTGGGTTATATGATATTGCAACCACTGCGCATCACTTACCCGGATGGTTTTATACCGCATTTCCTTTATGTCTATTGATATTTTTAATTGTACACTTATTGTCGTATCCTTTATCCGTCCTTTTCCCAATACCCTTTGCCCGTTATGAAAAACAGGGCTATAAGGACAGAGTTGTTTTTGTACTGTCGTTATTTATAGGAGCGATAACCCATATTATCTGGGATGCATTCACACACGATAACGGTTTTTTTGTCGAACTAATTCCTCTATTACAGTTCCGCGTTTTTCATTCCATTACCAACGGGCAGGGGATAAGTATATATAAAATCCTACAGCATCTCAGTACATTATTAGGATTATTATACCTGACCATGAAGTACTGGCGATATCAGAAAAAATTGACTCCTATTATTCAAAAAAAGAACAAAAGAAAACTTTACTATCTGATTGGTATTGGGTTTATCTCAGGTTTTTTAACATGCCCTGTAGCATTATTTTTATCCTGGGAAGTATCAGGGATAAATATAAGCAGGTTTATTTTTAAGGAACTTACTCTGTCTGTATCAGCCTTTTTTATTATTCTGGTATTTATTGCGTTATGGATAAAACATTCTTCTTCAAAGGCTAAATTTGTTCAATAAAAACCCATTGGTATTTAGATAGATTGATTTAAACAACGTAACCAATAAAGGAAAACCAAGAAATATTATTATTCATGATAAAAGCAAAAACCCCGTTATTTTTAACGGGGTTTATTTGTATTCTTAAAAAACCTTTAATTTAATCTACCTTCATAGTAAGCTTGGAAAGCATTATATCCAGTGTGAAATTCGCAAGGTCCAATACGCATTTTAAAATACCATGTCATCATTCCAAATTTAGTATTCTCTGTGAATACATTAGCAAAATTATCATAAGGATTAACAACATATCTATAATATTTACCTTCATTAATATATTGTGGTTCCTGAGAATTACAAAGCCCTGCCGATGCAGTCCCAATCCCTCCAATTAATGTTGTTGCTAATGCCCCAACTGTTAATAATTTCTTGAGCATAAAACCCTCCTTAAATAGTTTCAGAATTTACATATTTAGACATATTATTTACAAGATCATATGTGATAATGTATGCAAAATCTAAATCACCACATCGATGATGTTACAATTTTAAGATTCAAAAACTGCTTATATTTTTAATCCTAGGTTGGATTAGATTGGAAACCTAGATTCCATTTATCATCATAGTACCAGAAATCAAAAAGGGCAAATCTAATATATAATGATAATTTGTTTTCCTATAGTTTTCCATGAAACTATCTTTAATGCCAGTATATTTAACCTCTCTGGAATTTATGATTTACCTCACATATTAATAGGGGTTGAAATCTATAAATGTAGCAATATAGGGGTATCTTGAATAATGGAAAGTGGGCACTGATAATTGAGACAAAAAGAAATGCGTTTATATTTTACTCACTCACGCTGGATGAATTTTCTGATAATAATGTCAACTATACTGACTCAGGATGGCCTTAATATGACGAACAGAAAACATTTTCCCTCATTATTTTTCATAATAATTATGATAAAAAATTCTTTTTATAATTATTGCCTTCAATTGCTATATATATTAATTGTAATATTCCTGAACAAGTACTCTCATCATAATTATGTGACTGCCCAATAAAAACATTCGTGATTCTCAAGAAACATCATTTTTATTTTTCATAATAAATTCACTCTTTATATTTTCATATAAAAATAAATTTACTTTAAAGGTTAATCATCAAACATGAGCCTCAAAAAAAT
Source organism: Photorhabdus sp. P32 (assembly GCF_038085095.1). NCBI lineage: Bacteria > Pseudomonadati > Pseudomonadota > Gammaproteobacteria > Enterobacterales > Morganellaceae > Photorhabdus > Photorhabdus sp. P32. The sequence goes on from NZ_JAZGJN010000196.1 coordinate 7,275, forward strand.
ACCCATCTTCAGACTCCTATTCCAATCTCCCCCGTATCCAAAATTTCGGCAACTAATGACGTAACCGCCAGCACCAAAGAAGAACGCACCATTTGTTTATATCGGTACTTTTGTAAATCAATCAATTGCTGATCAATCACATCCTCAGGCTGGTCAAAGCGCATCATTTCAGGTAAAACCCCCATGCAGTGCAGCATCCTGACTGGACCGAGAATTTCATCATCCGTAAATTCATAGCGCTGCTGTTCTTGTTGTAACGTTGCATTTAAAGCCAGAAAAAGTTCGATGTCTTCATAGATTTCACGGGAAATAGCGCCAAGCGCATAAACCAATTTAAGTCTGACTGCCAGTTCGCCCAATGGGCCATCTCCCTGGAGGAGCGGTTCAACCGCATATTTCACGGCATAGTCATCTTTACGGAAAACTTTTAGCATCAATTGGTCAATAGCTCCCGTTATCAGGCGGATCACTTCCTGAATAAATGGCTTAACCTCGGTTCGCTTGTTGAGCCGTTCGAGGAGCTGGTTTTCTGTTTTTTGTCTATTTTCCATGATGATTTTTCACTTCACAGCGACGTTGTTCCCTGTAGCCATGAAGTGAATTTTAACAGCTCATAGTGTAGAAATTGATTACCGGGTTCACCGAATAAATGCCCCTAAACGCTGATATTCACTGCATATACGCTCAATAATAGGAAACTGGACATCCAGTCGGCAAATACGGTGAACTGCCTGTTTTATACCTTGCTCGTTAATTATCCTGCTCATTTCTACAGCCTGCGGATCAGAATCACTCCTGAAATGCAAAGCCGCAGCAATGCCTGTAATCAGGTTATCATTCGCCGAATAATATGCCAGAGTCCCTGATAACGGCTTAATTAACCTGTCCTCTGGGCTGAGTTTACGCATTGGCTGACGCCCGACGCGTTCTACATCATCCTGTAAATAGGAGTTAGCAAAGCGATTCAGTATCTTTTCTATATATTGCGCATGGCTATCAGGGGAGAAGCTATAACGCCTGATTAACACTCGTCCGCTTTCTTCCATTGCTCCTTTAACAATAGTACGAATCTGAGGATCATTAATTGCTGCACAAATCGTCTTGTGACCGAAGAGTTGTCCCAAATAAGCCGTGATGGCATGACCGGTATTAAGGGTAAATAGTTTACGCTCCACGAATGCCATCAAGTTATCGGTCAGTTCCATGCCGTTGATAGCTGGAATTTCCCCTTTGAATTGTGTCCGGTCAACAATCCACTCACTGAATGTTTCAACAGTGACATCCAAAGACTCATCGTTGGCGGCATCTGTCGGCGGCACGATTCTGTCTACGGCTGAATCCACAAAACCGATATGCAATTGTACCCATTTATGATCTGCCTGTGGAATAACTACCAGTACATGCTGTTTCAACTGACTGGTTCCACGAACCATATTTTCACAGGCAATAATGTTCAAAGGTTGGTCATTACCTATTTCTTTGCGCAGTATGATGCCTTTTGCCAATGTTGCGGCAATTCTCTCCAATACCTGCGGGCCGACGGCGGTTGTCACCATGTCAGCCCGTGCAATATATTCCACTGTTTTCGGATCAGTGCTATTGATGGCATTAACTTGTCGCACGCTTTCAACGCGATGTTCTTTGCCCACAATATGAACCTGATAGCACTGCTTATGTGCCAACTGGTCAACCAGCGGCTGGTCGATATCAGCAAATGTCATATCTGAATTAGCATCAGCCAAGAGTTTACCGATAAAGCCCCGACCAATATTACCGGCGCCAAAATGAATCACTTTCATGATTAACCTCTCTGCTTAAACTGCACTTTCCCTGATAAGATTTCCAGCGCTTCTTGAACACTCTGCGTTTTGCTCAGGCGCTCAATCACGCCGTCTTCATCGAGCGTGCGAGTAATGTGGGCAATGACTTCAATATGCTCATTGCTACGAGCAGCAATACCTATCACCAGACAGGCGATTTCGTCAGGTTCTTCGCCAAATTGAACACCGGCCGGATACTGACAAATCACAATGCCGGTTTTAAGCACCCGGTCTTTAGAGTCAATCGTGCCGTGAGGAACGGCGATAGATTCCCCCAGATAGGTAGACGTTAACTTTTCTCTTGCCAGCATCGCATCCACATAATCCGGTTCGACATAACCGCCTTCCACCATCTTGTTGCCAGCAAAACGGATCGCTTCTTCTTTGGTCTGTGCAGTCAGATTGAGGTAAATATGGTTCTCATTCAGTGTAAATAGCGACTCTTCCTGATTTTCAGGATCATAATATTCATCGTTGGCAGCAGCGATAAACTGGTGCGCCATCCGGCCATCGTTTGCCGCATTCGGGTGCTTTTCTGCTATCAGGCGGGTAACAAGGTCGCTATATGTCTGACTGTTCAGAAAATGGGCCAGTGAGATATGAATGGCGCCCGGCGCAAAGATTTTTGCCCTGTCGGTCAAATCCCGATGCGTTACTACGATATCCACATCATCTTTCAGATCATTTATCGCCATGTTGGTAACAGAAACGTCAGCCAACCCCGCATCATGCACTTTTTTCGCCAGTAAACCCGCGCCCATAGCGCTTGACCCCATACCTGCGTCACAGGCAACCACAATTTTTTTCACTTGGGATAAATTTTTATTATGGCTGTCTGCCAGAACGGCTTTCCTCTGTTTATTCGCCAAATTGGGCGCTTTCATCCCACGTACTCGCTGAGTCGCATGGCTCAAAGCGTCTTCATCACCGATGCGGGTTCTCTTTAACAAAATGGCTGATACCAGAAATGAGACCAGTGTTGCACTACACACTGAAAGAATCACGCCAATAAAAGAGGATTTCGGCGTCATCAGCAGTACAGCAAAGATGGAGCCAGGAGATGTCGGGGAAATCAGTCCAGCATGGAATACCCCCATGACGAAAACGCCTGTCATGCCACCAAGGATCAATGCAATCAGCAAGCGAGGATTCATTAATATATACGGGAAGTAGATTTCATGAATACCGCCAAAGAAATGAATGATGGCCGCCCCGGAAGCAGTATGTTGGGCATTCCCTCGGCCAAAGAATATGTAAGCCAGCAACACACCTAACCCCGGCCCGGGATTTGCTTCAATCAAGAAGAAGATAGAGGCTCCCGTTTCAGTTGCCTGATGAATCCCCAAGGGAGAGAAAATACCGTGGTTGATTGCGTTGTTGAGGAACAGGATTTTTGCTGGTTCGACAACGATAGATGTCAGTGGCAGCAGATTATATGTGACTATTACATTCACACCGGCAGCCAGAACTTTTGATATCTCAGCGATCAGAGGACCGATTGCCAGATAGGAAAGTATTGCAAGGAGCATCCCGATAATGCCTGATGAAAAGTTATTCAGCAGCATTTCAAAACCGCTTTTGACTTTACCTTCCACCCGGCGGTCAAAATGACGGATGGCAAAACCCCCTAATGGGCCGGTGATCATAGCGCCCATAAACATAGGGATATTTGCACCGGCAATGACCCCAATGGTTGTGATAGCGCCAACGATACCACCACGTTCGCCACCGACCAGTCGGCCTCCTGTATAGCCGATTAGCAAGGGGAGTAGATAGGTAATCATAGGACCGACAAGTTGCGCCAGCGTTTCATTTGGGTACCAGCCAGTCGGGATGAATAGGGCAGAGAGAAGCCCCCACGCAATAAAAGCACTGAGGTTGGGCATGACCATGTTACTGAGAAAGCGCCCAAAATTCTGTACCTTTAACTTGATATTTGATGTTACCATGACAAAACCTCGTGGTACGAGAAAGATAAGGTTTGGTAGACGTTATCGCCAAATAACGCCTGTTGATTGTTGAACACCTTCACTTTATCACGCCTTTTTTCGGATGCGTACCACGGGTTCTTTTGTGATTAATATCACCAATTTTCTCTTCTTCATCCCTTATTTATATCGCTCAGATCACATTTTACTCAGGCAGAAAAATCAATACGCTCAAATATTAAGCTAAAAATAAAAATAACGTGAACTAAATCACTTTTTATTTAGTGGGCATTTTTCCTAAATAGAGAATTAGATCACAAAATATCTTTATCCAAAATCAGAAGGAGAGGAGGGCAATAGTATTTCATGGAGCCTTAACATTTGCCCCTGTTGAATAAATTGAACCAAATAGAACACAGGTTTGCTCCCAAACTATGTGGAGCAAACCTACGAAAGCTTAAAGACCAAAGTTTTCTTTACGTTTATCACAAGCTGCTGTTGCTGAAATAGCTCAAACTCGCTCTTGGCTGCTGCAAGCATATAAAATCTAACATTGGATCTTTAACTTCAGTACGAATGCCGCTCATCTGTTCAAGTACGGCCAATCTTCATTTTAATTTCAGTTTGGTTGCTAAGAGATAATCATAGCTCCCATTATTAGATGACCTATGCACATTTGTCTAATTCAAGGACTGCAAATCGCTGGCAACAAAAACGGGTATGAGTTTTTCAATAAATTTATTGATCAAAAATCATGTATTTGGGCAAAATAAGAGCATCAGTTATGATATTGTCCAGTGTAAGCAACTGACTCAAGGAACAAGATGGCGATCACGGGAAAATCAATCAAATTATTGTGGTCAAACGCGGCTGGGCGCTGTTCTTTTACTGATTGCAATGAAAAATTAAGTGTGGAACAAGCAGCTCATTTAGCTCCTTATACAATAGGGGAAATGGCTCATATAAAAGGCAAACATCTAGGTTCAAATCGTTATGATGCGGAACAAATAGATAAGCAAAGAGATGGCTACGAGAATTTAATTCTTCTTTGTCCAAATCACCATACCCTTATTGACAAACCTGAAAATGAGCAAAAATATACAGTTGAAGTGCTATTAAATATGAAAAAAGCACATGAATCTTATATCTCTCATGTAACAGAAAATGAAAAAATAGCTAATATTGATGATTTGAAAAATGCAATAGCGATGTTGTTGGCTCAAAACTACCAGACATGGAAGCAATATGGTCCTTTATCTGAAAACGCAAGAAAAGAGCCTCACAGCGATGAGTTACATGCCATTTGGCTTAGAGAGAGGCTAGCTACAATTGTCCCTAGTAATAGGGCAATTGAAAAACTAATCATTTGTAATAAAAATTTATTTAGCAGAAAATACTACCCAGTAATTACTCGATTTCTTTCCCATGTAAAAAGTTATGAATGTTGGGTAAATGATGAAATACCTTACAAAGCTGTAATGAGATTCCCCACTGATTTTGAAGCATTCATTTTTGAGGAGTAAGCATGAGCGCACATAACGAATTTTTCCCCTGGATGAGCTATTACAAAAACTATCATTTCTTTGAAACGCGAATGAAGACTCATGATAAAGTCTCAAATATGAAATATATCGACAACGGGCTATATCGTATTCGCTTATCAGATGGACGAATACTAAATGTTTTCATCTGCGAATGCTATGCCTTCGGTGTTGCAGAGTATCATGAATCTGTTGATAAGTTGGGTAAACTGGATGCTGTAATTATAAATTCTAACTGGTGTGATTATTCACTGGCGGCAAAGATGTTTTGTATGGAGCAAGGCGTTGGGCTCTTTAAAATTGGTGAGTTCATGGCGGCAATTAACCGAAGGAATTATTGGGAATATTTAACTAAGGAACAAAAAGAAGATATCGAAAGGAAATCGAAAGATGGATGATTGCATAAGGGTATATGGCTTTGGATCATATTTCCAATCAGGTGAAACTCCCAATGATGTGGATGTGCTTATTCTTCACCGCGATTGCTCGTTAGAATCATGTCATTTTGCTATACTTTGCAAATCTCTATTGATGGAAAAAATACCAAAGTTAGATGTAACAATGCTTTCTCAAGATGAGCAGAATGATTTATCGTTTATAACAGTAGGTAGGGCCTTGTTAATTGGCATAGTCAAAAAATCCACTATGATTTGTGACATACAAAAAATAACTCATTGTATCTGTAGACGGCGAGGCGACCTAGGTTCATGAAGTTATTGCCCCATGAACTTTATTTAACATAATATACATTAGGCGAATCTAAGTATGAAATGGAGAAATCCAGCTGTTTTGGCTGATTAATCGTGTTGGTTCATTTAGGCGCTAAAATCAGAAAATAAAGTCTATCCAGCGGTTTTGATACTCTTGCGGTAAATCGGCTTTATCCAAAAACATACGACGACAAACAATGTGCCCTGAATTGGTAATTTGTGGCACTGAAACAAACCCATCACCGAATTCAGCTTGTGACCAATCTTCTGTCAATTTTTTACGTGAAGCCATGTTCAGCTCAGACTTTTGGTTCAACAAGTCAATCACTATAGGCAAAGGTAAATCATTTAGCCTTGCCCGAATCAGTAAACCAGATAAAAATTGCTTATTCCGTTTTATCAATTTTCTTTTCATGGTGTTGCTGTTCCTTTCTTTTGTCTCCGACCGTCAAACTTATACGTTGCTTTAAGATAGCTAAAAATAACCCCGTCAGGCAGCACGAAGTAATGTTTCGTGCTACTCGATAAATCCCCCCGATTTATCGGCGAATTAGTGACAGCGTAACATGATACTGCTGCGTGTCGTCTTACATGCCCTGACGGGCATTATCATTGTCAGCCTTTATTGTGGACGCAATGCTTTCGACCTGCTTTATTAAGCTCTCTAATTGCTTGATATTGAGTGTTTCAGCCGTTGAGTCCCGCAATAACTTAAACTGTAATTCAGCATTTTTAATCAGTGATAACTGCGTAATTTCTGGCAAATGTAACATCAGCACAATTGCCGCTAATTGAAGATTATATTGCCGTGTTTTAAGTTTTTTCGATAATTTTTTAAATTCACTAATGTAGTAAACGGGCATCAGATGTGAACTGATATTTTCACCTGTCATGATAGATTTTCTTTTTGAATCATTATCATAACGATTTACCTGCATCATAACGATTTACCTGCTCTTGTAGTAATTCTAATGCTGAACGAATACCCTCATCATTCAGCATATCCGGCGTAATATTTTTACTCATAAATTTCTCCGTTATCCAGCCAGTTATTCATTTTTCATATCCATTCAGTCCCGGTAAATGTGTCCGGCGTTCCTCGCAATGCTGCGGTACGCCGGACACACTCACCGGCTCACTTTTTTGACTTGCAACATGATTAAAATGTCTGTTTTACTGTCTTCATCTGACGTACCGGTGAACCAGTTTTTCGGTAAGAATGAAAAGCCGGTTTCAGCTTCGGACACCTTATTTTCTGCCAGACCGCCCAGTAAAATAATATCGCCGTCAGCAAGGTTCACTTCGGTATTCACCTGCCGTTTAATCAGCGTCGGACTGTTATTCACACCGGTATCTGTTTTGGCAAAATTGGATAATTTCTGGTCAATGCTTAATTCGATTAAATGCTGTCTGATTTTAGGCTGAACGCTTAAAATGATACCGCTTGAGCGATACTCAATGGATTGAATCGGTTTGTTATCGGAATAGCTGATTTGCCCAAACACCGGCACATCAGAGCCGACAGAAAACGATGCTTTTGCCCCGTTTCTGACCCGTAACCGTGGTGAACTGACAACATGAAAACGGCTGTCTGTCCGGAATAACTCATAAAAAGCATCTAATGACCCTGTACTAAAGCGAACAAAGTTATCAAAACCACTTTCTGAGCCTATCCCGATGTTTAATTTTCCGGAGATTAATTTGGCTGCTAAGGCTAATCCTGAACCATTGCGCTCCGTTGTCTGCACTTCAAACACATACGCCGACACGATCACTTCTTCTGTTATCGTGTCAATCTGTGGCAAAAGACGCTGATGTTAGCTGAAAGCCTGTAGTTATCCTGAGACTACCCCCGTAGTACAGCACGGGGGTTTTTCTTTTATCCCCTTGAAAATTTCATTTAGTAGCCCCATATGACCTTAATGTAAAGAAACCATAATTTAATTAAGGAATTAGAATGAGTGACGAATTAAAAGGAATCAGAACAAGATTTAGAGCATATACCATGTCTAATGCGGGTTCATGCTTTTCTTACGCTACTGACAAAGAATTTGTTTTGATTGAAGCTAGAGCACCAGAAAACATAAGAGCAAGAATTGAAGAAGAAATGAAATTGTTTCATCATAAAACTATTTCATTGTTACACATAACTAGTTGGGATCAAGATCATTGTACGGCAAGTGAGCTAGAGTGGATTTTGGACAATCTCAAACCTAGAAAATTAGAATACCCTGGATACGATGCTGATAATGAAAACAGCAGAAAATGCCTAGAGTTAATTGAAAATTACAAAAAACAAACACACGTCCAATCCTCTCTGATAATAAAAGTTAATCCTGAATATGTAAAAAGCTTAAAATCTGGTAGTAAATATAGCTATAAAAATATTATTTTTCATCCTAAAAAATATACTGCAAAAGCAAATGATAATTCAATAGTTAAGTTTTTTCGTTCTGGAATGTTTAATGTCTTAAGTCTAGGTGATGTTGAATCTGCAGAAATAGCAACATTATTAAAAAATAGTTCACTCATTGAAGAGGTTGATGTCATCATTTTACCTCATCATGGAGGTCATAGTGACATTCTTACAAAAGACTTATTGGAAAAAATAGAACCATCAGTAGCAGTATGTAGTAGTAACCATTCTAATCAATACGGTCATCCAACCCAAAATGTTAGAAATTTACTTCATAATTTAGATATAAAATTATATACAACAAAATCTCAAGATGTAATCATAGAATCTACAGGAAGTCATTATGGTAGATACAAGGTTTACGACAAAAAAGTAAATAAAAACAATGAAGAAGAGGCGATAATTAAAGATCTTCAGCCTAAAAAATTCAAAGAATTACGTAAACATGAAGATAATCAAAGAAAAAGTTATAAATCGGAAATATATAAACCAAAAAAATAAAAGTATCGCGTCATTAATTTGACGCGATACTATTTTTAACTCTACCTACAATAAATCCTGTTTGTTTTTTGTATGAAAAAGCATATATGAAAAACGATATAACAAGGAAAGTAGTTATTAATACGTTAATATTTTCGTGCATATAGCTATATATAATATTAGTGATATTTAAAATCAAAAACAGTGCATAAAATGACCTATACATATTATTTATTTCAGCTAAAATTTCTATTTTAGGATCATCTTTTTCAGCATTAATATAATCTTTATAAT
>NZ_JAZGJN010000197.1:0-16705 GCF_038085095.1 Photorhabdus sp. P32
ATTTTGAAGTTTATTGGGTATAGATAATGAAGAAATAGCCCGTTTCCTTTCACGTACCGCACTCTCTTCCGTCGTGCAAGGCACGCAACAAATGGGCTATCAAGCCGCAAAGTTGCTTCATCGACTTCTTAAAGGCTACATGCCTAAAAAATATCATCGTCAGTTAATTCCACCTTTAAAAGTTATTGCAAGGCAATCGACAGATTTTCGAGCATTAAAAGATCCCGCAGTCATTCAAGCAATGCATTATATTCGTCATCACGCTTGTAAAGGGATAAGAGTTGAACAAGTTATTGATGCTGTTGGTATGTCACGCTCTAATCTTGAAAACCGTTTTAAAAATGAATTTGGACAAACAATGCATACTATCATTCATAATGAAAAGTTAGATAAAGTAAAAAACCTTTTAATACATACCTCTATTTCAATCAATGAAATTGTTACCGTTTGCGGCTATTCTTCTTTACATTATTTTTACTCCATGTTCAAACGAAACTATAATATGACTCCTAAAGAGTATCGAGATAAATATAAAATCACTAAAGAGAATTAAATATTTAAAATTAATAAGCCATCCCAAAACAACAGGATAGCTTTTAATTTAATTAGATATCTTCGCCATTCGTTGCTATAACTTCCTTATACCAATAAAAGCTCTTTTTCTTATAACGCGCAAAGTCCCCATTGCCATTGTCATCAACATTGACATAAATGAATCCATATCGTTTACGATATTCGCCAGTTGAAAAAGAGACGCAATCAATACATCCCCATACAGTATAACCGAGGATATCAACACCATCGAACAAAATAGATTTTTTAATTTCAGATAAGTGTGATGCTAAATATTCAATACGATAATCATCATTGATAACACCATCTTGAGGTAATTTATCAACGGAACCCAATCCATTTTCAACGATAAAAATAGGTTTTTGATAACGTTCATATAACTCAGATAAACTGTATCGAATGCCTATAGGATCAATTTGCCATTCCCACTCAGAAGACTTCAAATAGGGATTGAGTTTTCCTTGCTCAAAGAAGGAGAGGGATTGACTATTTTCTTCTAACATTTCCGTGGATGAAGAGACAATATTACTCATATAATAGCTTATCGCTAAATAATCAGCGCAACCTTCCCGTAACCAATTTAAATCGCCATCTTCAATATGAAGTTCTATATTCTTTCTTTCCCATTCTTTAATAAGATAAGATGGATAATATCCACGAAGTTGAACATCACTAAACAGATATTTCTGACGCATGGCTTGTTGTGCATATAAAACATCTTCTGGCTTACAGCTCTCTGGATATAATGGCGACATATGGATCATGCAGCCAATTTTAAAATTAGGATTTATTTCATGGCCTAATCTGACAACTTTTGCACTCGCAACAAATTGATGATGAATGGTTTGATACATGACCTGTTCTGGATTATCGTGATCCTGATAAATCACGCCTGAATTACAATAACCAAATAGTGGATATTGCCAGTTTATTTGGTTATTAATTTCATTAAATGTAATCCAGTATTTGACTTTATTTTTATATCTTTCCATAACCGTTAGGCTAAAATTCATAAAAAAGTCTATTACTTTTCGGTTATACCAACCACCATATTTCTTAGCCAAGTGATAAGGCATTTCAAAGTGAGATAAAGTAATAATGGGTTCAATGTTATATTTCAACAATTCATCAATAAGATCATCGTAAAATTTTAAGCCGGCTTCGTTAGGTTGTAATTCATCACCATGAGGAAAAATTCTTGACCAAGCAATTGATGTCCTAAAACATTTGAATCCCATTTCTGCAAATAATGCAATGTCATCTTTATAATGGGAATAAAATTTCACACCTTGATGATTAGGGTAGATTTTATTTTCCTCAATACCATTAGTTATGACACGATCAACACCGTGCTCTCCTTTTGTCATAACATCAGCAATACTCATTCCTTTGCCATCCTGATCCCAATGACCTTCAACTTGATTAGCGGCAACCGCGCCGCCCCATAAGAAACCGGTAGGAAATTTATTCTTCATAAGTAACTCCTGATTATTATCTTTATCAAAAATCTACTTTCTTAGTTAAAGATAATAGAATTAATCGAGTTAGATTCCAAATAAACAGACCAAATTTCATTATTATAACTAATATTTATTTTTTGCTTTTCTTTATAAGAGTTATTTATATTCACCACAAGGGAACCCGTTTTATTCTCGAAAGCAACGGCATTTCCTGACATATTACCTTCTAATTCAATATGTTGTGCATCAGGTAAAATTAAACCCGAAAAATGGCGCATGACATAATACTCTGGATTATATATCACTTTATTTATTCCTTTAGGAATACTTATCATGCTATTCTGTTTCCAACCCCAACTACTTTCCCCACCTGAATGCAGCACCATATTCCAGTACAAATAACCATTAGCGCCATTGGTTAAATAGTGCCTGAAAAGTGTAAATACATAATGAGCATATTCCCAACTATTGTGACCATCACCACATTCATTTTCAGTTTGATAATATTTTAATTCTGGATAGCTTTGTACCGTTCTTTGAATAGCATTTTTTCCTTGCCATTGATAACCAACACCTTTTATATATTTATAGGCCCCCGCATCACGTAATACCCAGTTTGCATAATCATCATAATCCCGCCCAATTTCTTTAGAGAATTCAGGGGCATTAATAGTACCTAGCCAAATCTCAGTTTTTACATTATTTTGTTCGAATTTAGGTCCGAGATGTTTTTTTATAAAATCTCTTAATTGCTCACCGCTCCATACACAAGAAGGGAATTTTTGATCCGCAGCAACTTCATTCTGAATATGTATTTGATTAATTAAAATACCTTCTTTCTGATACTCTTCGATAAATTTTACGAAATATAAAGCATAGGAATCCTGGCTTTGAGCATCACGCTTTAATCTGCCAAAATTATAGACTTGATGAGTCTTAAGCCATACCGGAGGGCTCCACGGTGAAGCAGATATTTTTAAATTTGGTTGTCTTTTTAAAGCTTCCCTTATATAAGGAATTAATAAATTTTTGTCTCTTTGAATTGAAAAATGAGCCATATTATAATCATCTTCAATATCGTTTAAACTATACCAGGAAACAGCATAATCGCTGGCGCCTATCGGCGTTCTAGCTAATGTTAATTTACATTCTCCATCTGGCGAAAATAGTCTATCTAAAACGGTTTTTCTATTCTCTTTATCCAGATCTAATAAAGCTTTCATCCCAAGTTCATTAAAACAACCGCCAAAGCCATCTAGTTTTCTACCTCGCTTATTGGTGATAATTAAATTAGCTTTTTCATCTGTTTTTTTAATCGATAATCCTTCTTTCCATTGTTCTTTATTATTCGTATAGATAAGTTTGATCATGATTTATTGTGTCCCATAAAAGCATTAATTCATTGCAACCAATTAAACATAATTATTTTAATATTAGTATTATGTTATTTCACAAATGATTTAATTTAATTGTTTTCTTTGAGTTTCATCACATATATTTTACCGAAATTATTCTTTTATTATAAACCACCGTGTTAAACGGTATATTCTCTGATACACTTCTAAACTGCTTTCTACCACTAAAAATAAGGAAATTTCATGTCTCTCGTACCATTTAAACAGGTTGATGTATTCACTCACCGGCCTTTTAAAGGCAATCCCGTCGCCGTTGTTATGGATGCTCAAGAACTTTCACCGATACAGATGCAGGACATTGCCAACTGGACCAACCTTTCTGAAACCACTTTTATCCTGCCGGCAGAAAATCCATTGGCAGATTATCGTGTACGAATTTTCACACCCGGTAGTGAACTTCCTTTTGCCGGTCATCCCACGATTGGTACCGCACATGCTCTTCTTGAAGCCGGTTTAATTCAGGTGAGAGAAGGGCGTATTGTTCAAGAGTGTGGGGCGGGATTGATTACATTGAACGTTACTGAAATGCAATCAGGACATAAATCAATCACCTTCGAACTGCCAGAACCCACCATCACATTGCTTAATACTGAACAAACAGATCGCCTCGAAAGTATTCTAGGTTGCCAGTTAGATCGCGCGTTAACACCCGCGCTTATTGACGTAGGAGCTCGCTGGATTGTCGCTCATACTGCGGGAGCAGAAGCCGTGCTGGCAACAGAACCTGATTATGCCAGGTTGTATGAGCACGACACGCAAATGAATATCACCGGGGTTTGTCTGTATGGTGACTATCGTGAAGGAGCAGAAGCTGATATTGAAGTACGCTCTTTCGCCCCGTCATGCGGCGTCAATGAAGACCCTGTTTGCGGTAGTGGAAACGGCAGTGTTGCCGCATTTATGCGCCACCACAAAGTAACAATGATTGACGATAAAGTCGTTCATTCATCACAGGGCAAAAAACTTGGCCGTCAGGGAGGTGTGTGGCTCAGTCATTCTGATGGTAAGATTTTTGTCGGCGGCAATGCTGTAACCTGTATCAATGGCGCCATCACAATCTAAAGAAAGAATGCATCAATAAGTCACGCAGCCTAGCTGGATACAACACACATGCATCAAGCAAAACAGGATACGGAGAATGAATCATTAGTAAATCCCTAATTCCTGAGCTTGATTAGCTAATGCCTTCATAGCCTCCATACTCTCGGCGTTACGCTGCTTTTTATATTCCATCAGATCAGCAAAACGAATACGCCGATGTCTACCTGTTTTATGGAAAGGAAGACAACCATCTTCTAGAAGTTTAACCATATGAGGCCGCGATACATTCAATATGTTTGCCGCTTCCTGAGTTGTTAGCTCAGCATGAACAGGGACAATTTGCACTGCATTACCTGAAGCTAATTCACTTAAAATTTGCACTAGCATAGTAAGTGCAGATGTAGGCACTTCAATTTGATGAGATTTATGATCATCACTAATAATTGAAATTTGCTGAGTTTCAAGTTTTGTCGAAAGGAACGCTGAAAGTTCACGCAGCCCCTTTCCAGCTATTTCACTTTCGCGTTTAGCCGGAAGATTTACATCAGAGAAAGTGGAAGTAATCATGTTGCACCTGTTAGTCATTTATTTTGACTTAGCATATTAAACGAAATAAACGAAAATCGCAATAAACGTAACGCAACTGTTTTAAGCAGAATCTGATACGTTTTTGTAATAACAATTTCCAAGGCAACTATTCTCAGTGGAAGAGCCAGATTTAGCATATCGTTCGAAAAGCGCCAAATCCGCAATCAATAATGATTTTTAACCCACATTAAATAATTCTATCCGAACCTCAAGCCAAGATTAAATGATAATGAATCCACGTTATTTGATAATGAAAATGCTCTTTTTTGATGGATATACTGACGATTACCATAGAACAGATTTATGAATTAATGGTGATATCGAAATCAACACTCTATAAATATATCGATGCAGCAAAACTCTGAAAGCTCTGCTTATATGTTATGGGCGATTCAAAATTATAAGTAACGGATTGAATTAATCACTACTGAATTAATTCCTATTGAAATTCTCAATGAAACATAGGAACAAATTCACCAGCATTTAAAACAATCTATACCCTATGGATTTCAAGATGCATCGCGACGGCAAAGGAACGAATCCCCGGGAGCATAGATAATTATGTAACCGGGGTGAGTGAGTACAGCCAACAAAGAGGCAACTTGAAAGATGCCAGGTATAGTTATTAACTAAACTTAAGGAGTCTATATGGATAATAAATTTCTTTCTTTATTGCCAGTCACACTGTTTTTTTTCTCCTCGTTTTCCATAGGAGCAATTCAGGAAACGAGAATGATTAACTTTGAAAATAAAATTTCATTACCAAAAAATACAGAAGAGCAACTATATAAACTTGGAAACGAGCTGTATAGCGCATCTGTTGACAAGTTGTATTCTGCAAAATATTGGGGCAAGTATGGTACTTTTTCAAAGGTTGGCATAGAGGTTCAGGGAAGTTTAGCTTATGGAATGGCTCTGGATGGTCCATCGGATCTTGACATTGCATTTGTTTATAAATACAACAATGGCGACTCTATGGATAAACTTAGCCCGGTTAAACTAAAGGATGATGCTGTCAATGTATTCAAGGAAGTTTTTGGTAGTAAATATAATTATACTATTAAGACTCCCGTAGTAAATTTAAGTAACAGTACAGAAGATATCGATATTGCATTTTTCAATGTTCTGAACAAATCAGCGCCTTTATGCTCTATCGATAAAAGGTGTTCTGAATTGAACTATGGAAAAGATGCTGCCACATCAGAATGGTATCGTTCAGAACGTCTGAGCTTATACTCCGAACTTGATAGTGTTTTCAGTAAAAAAACACCCAAAAGAGAGATAATTAATCGCTCAGGAAAAATATTAAAAGTATGGCGGGAGAAAGTTTTTTCCGATCAAGATGTAAAGATACCCTCAATTGCCTTAGTTACTATGATTTACGATTTCAGTAAGGATAAGGGCGCTACATATAATTATAATAAATCGACAGATACTCTTCGTGATGTCACCAGCTATAGTATTATTAAGTATTTTAAGAATGATAAATGTGAAGGTGCTCCAAATGCAGAGATTGACTTGCCTGTATATCAGCAAGATCGAAACCTCTTAAGTAAATTAAGTTCATCACAACGTATTAATACCTGCCTGAAATTAGTTGAATTTAATAAAGCACTTATAAGGGCAACATCAGCTCAGGTAAGCGAAGCTGAGTCAGTTAAAATTCTTGAGCCTTTTATTGGTCGGTTCTGAGTTTTAAAGAAAGCGCCTAAAGATATTTAGGCAGGCGTGAGATTAGTATAGCAAATAAAACCCCATCTCCGGCTTTGTTGAATAAATCAGTCCAGGGAAACAATTCTTCCTGGACTACATATGCTAGAAAATCGCACAGAGTAATGAGATTATATATGCTTTATTGGTACAGAATAATGATTTTAGAAAGTCAGACCATGACGAAACAAGCCGTTTTTACGATGAAATTAGAACCTGAACTACATGCCGAATTTATGGCTGAAGCCGAAGCTGCTCACCGCCCAGCCTCACAGGTGCTACGCGAACTGATGCGCGAGTTTATTCAACGCCAACGTGAGGAACGAGAATACGATAACTTCCTGTGTCACAAGGTAGAAGCCGGGCGAGCCTCAATGCGTGCTGGTTTGGGCCAATCTAATAATGATGAGGTCGAAGCCGAGTTTGCCGCACGGCGTGCCAATGTGATGGGCCAAGCGTGAAAGTTATGTGGCCGCCTATGCACAAAGTGAAGTAGTAGCGACAATCATTGACCATTGACGATAAACACTGAACTTTATTTATCAATGCCTATCACTGATATAAAGGTAGAGCAGAAGAGCTAAACTGTAGCGCATTATTCAAAAAATAAAATTGAGTAGGCGATCCATCCTCAGAGTGTCTTAGGAGTACAAATGGAATTGAACAGAATCGGCGATATTGCGGCTTTTGTTGCTGCGGTACGGGCCGGAAGTTATACACAAGCGGCGGGTTCTTTGGGGCTGACTCGCTCTGCCATCGGTAAGAGCATTGTGCGCCTGGAGACCCGCTTAGGCGTAAGATTGCTGAACCGAACCACGCGGCGGCTTAGTCTGACAGATGAAGGACGCATTATGTTCGAACGCTGTCGTCAGATCCTTGAAGATCTCGAAGAAGTGGATAACACGATGGCAATGCGTAGGGTAAATCCTACCGGGACGCTGAAATTAACCGCGCCGATCTCCTTAGGGAAACGCCATATTCTTTCCTTGCTGGAAACTTTCCTGCAACGCTGGCCTGAACTACAGGCGGATATTGCCTTTACTGATCGTTATGTTGACTTGATCGAGGAAGGGTTCGATATTGCCATTCGCATTGGTGAGCCAAAAGATGATTCTCGTATCCTTACACGTACCATCGCTACTCAACAGATGATTACCTGTGCATCACCGGATTATTTGGCCCGGCGAGGTGTACCTGAAACGCCGCAGGTGTTACATGCACACGACACTATTTTCTTCCTGAGTGCGGATAAACGCCGTTCCTGGCGTTTTGAAACTGCGGAAGGAACCTACATTTTTGAAGGTCCAGGACGGCTAAATATCGATAGCGCGGAAGCTATGCTCGAATCGGCGCTAGCAGGGTTCGGTCTCATTCATCTACCTAGCTATGTTGTTGGCAAAGATCTTAGTAACGGTAACCTTGTCCCTGTGTTGGAAAATTACCATGTTGAACCCGAACCTATCCGAATCATTTATCCAAGTAAAAAGCATCTTTCCCCTCGCATTCGGGGATTTATCGACCTCTTGGTAGAAAGCTGGGAAGATGGCGTACCTTGGGAGTAAGAAGATGAAGGCGCTTTAATGGTGGTGATTATCACTGTCATTAAAGCGCACAGTACAATTACGCGCTTAACTGCTCTAAAGTTGGATAATCGGTGTACCCCTCAGGGCCATTAGCATAGAAGAATTCTGGGCGCGGCTCGTTCAGGGGGGCGCCAATTCGCAGGCGTTCAACTAAGTCAGGATTAGCGATAAAGTTTCGTCCGAATGCCACTGCATCAATTAATCCTTTTGCAATCAGTTTCTCCGCTTTCTCGGCAGTATAAGCGCCTGCCGCGACAATCACACCAGGATAAGCCTCGCGGATAGTTTGACGAAATGCTTCACTGAAAGGTTCTCCTCCAGCCCAATCAGGCTCGGAAATGTGTAGATAAGCCAGATTACGTTTTGCCAACTCGCGGATCAGGTAAAGCGCGGC
Source organism: Photorhabdus sp. P32 (assembly GCF_038085095.1). Lineage (NCBI taxonomy): Bacteria > Pseudomonadati > Pseudomonadota > Gammaproteobacteria > Enterobacterales > Morganellaceae > Photorhabdus > Photorhabdus sp. P32. The sequence goes on from NZ_JAZGJN010000197.1 coordinate 8,765, forward strand.
TTTCTCCTCATCTTCATAACGACTTAGACCATTATATGGCCCTAGCGGATAGATACGGATGCCAATCCGATCAGAACTCCAACTTTCAGTGGCGGCATCTACTACTTCCAGAGCAAACCGCGCACGATTCTCAATACTGCCGCCATATTCATCATCACGTTGATTAGCTGCTGGCGACAAGAACTGATGAATAAGGTAACCATGTGCGGCATGGATTTCCATCATGTCGAAGTCAGCTTCTTGCGCATTGATGGCTGCCTGACGGTAATCGCTGACAATCTGATGAATTTCATCTTTCTTCAAAGCTCGCGGCTTGGACGTGTCGATTCGAATCACATTGCCTTGAGCGTCTCGCACCGAAGTCCGCGTATTAGCAAAGATCGCAGAAGGCGCCACAGGAGCTTGCTGCCCGGGTTGAAGAGATGAGTGAGATATTCGACCCGTATGCCATAATTGCACATCGCTAAGACCACCAGCTTGATGAATTGCTTCATTAATTTTTTTCCAGGCGCTTATCTGTTCAGGCGTATGCAAACCGGGCGCGCCTGAATAACCTTTCGCCTGAAATGAAACCTGTGTAGCCTCAGTGATGATCAATCCGGCGCTGGCACGTTGACGATAATATTCAGCCATTATTGATGTGGGAATATCGCCGGGTTCAATACTTCGCAAGCGGGTAAGAGGCGCCATAAAAATACGATTAGGCGTAGTAATAGCACCTATTTTTAATGGATTAAACAGATGGGGAAATTTCATAAACCCTCCTTTATATGCGACTGATAAATATCCAGACAAGGAAACGTATTTGTATTATTTTGTTGATGAGAGAAGGGTAATTGGTGGGAAAGTTAGTTTCAATAGTTTTAATTTTATGCATAAATCCAGTGAATTTGTAATTCATTGTTTTAATTGATTTTAACTTCAATTAGGGAGAGTATGTACCTTAATATGGGAGCAATATTCCCCAAGTCGCTGATAATCAAACCTCAGAAGGGAAGGGGAGTTAAGAATAAATATATTGAGATAAAGTCAAAGACTGTTTAGTTAAAATTTATATTAGTTAAAACTCACAGAAATTAATGCTATTTCCATATGATGAAGAATCTAATTTGCTAATATTTTCGAAATGACACTAATCAAATCCCCGGAAGAGAAAGCGGTCATCGTTCATATTGAAAGGAACAACTACCAATGCCTGTCCCCTGATGATTCCAGAATCATCGGGCCAATGTTTATCAAATTGGCCCGAAACAGATGATGCTTTATCAACAAAAGCGGGGCTTTTTGTAAAATACTTCAACGGATGGCGTCACCGCAATCATATGCATCGCACCATGTACCATTCCCTCAATAATTTCAATCTGCACAGACACACCGGCATCCCTTAACTGCTGTGCATAAGATTCTCCTTCACTTCTTAACGGATCGTATTCGCAAAGCAAAATAGTTGCATCTGGCAATCCTTCAAAATGCGTTAAATTAGCAGGAGAGATAAGTGGATTTGTTCTGTTGTTGTGCTCACCGATATATGCCTGCCAAAAGAATGTCATCATCTGTTTTGTCAATACATAACCTTCACCATATTTATCGTGTGAATCCGTTTCCATTGACGCATCTAAAGCTGGATAAAATAGCAATTGATGGCAAATAGCAGGCCCTTTTTGGTTTCGCGACATCAAACAAGCTGCAACGGCAAGATTACCCCCTGCGCTATCACCACCGACCGCGATTTGTTGCGTATTGATACCAAATTTTTCTGTATTATCCGTGATATAGCATAGAGCCGCATAGAAATCCGTTAGTGGTGCCGGAAAAGGATTTTCGGGGGCAAGCCGATAGTCTACCGAGAAAATAACGCAACCCGTTGATTCCGCTAGCTTACGACAAGGACGATCCCAAGCATCAAGACTGCCTACGCACCACCCACCGCCATGAGCATAAACCAGCGCAGGTTTATCGCTCATCTTTTCTTTTCCATAAGGTACATACACGCGAACAGGAATGGGGAAACCATCCTCTGCGGGAACAATAAAGCTGCTATTATATGTCGCATCGTTCCACTCACCCTGTTGTTGGATAAGAGTATCCTCGATGACGATACGAAATTGTTCCAGGGAAGAATTTGCTGTTATTTCAATTTCAGGCATGGAAGCAAGCCATTTTTCAACATTTTTATCAAGCGGCATAATAATGACTCCTCTGTAAATAAGGTGATTGCCAGATGGCAAAATTTCTCGTATCGCGTACTCAGCCCCAATGATAGCTAAAACCAGCATAGATAATTGTGCACGAGTTGGGCAAATCACCGAAAAATACGCCAAAATCACCAAAAGACATTGATAATAATTGAGAATAAAAAAACCACCGGAGAAAAAGACCTTTTAAGTGGTCTTTTCTGTTTCTCTTCTGAACAAAGAAAGCTACTATAAGATTTACTAACAAGTCTTTTGGAGTATTTCTATGGCTAACATAATTCTGTCAGATATTAGCGCAAGCATTAGTGAGCTTAAAAAGAACCCTATGGCGACCGTTAATGCTGGGGCTGGATACCCTGTTGCGATCCTAAATCGTAACCAACCCGTGTTTTATTGTATTCCTGCGGAACTCTACGAACAGATACTTGATACTTTGGACGATCAAGAGCTTATTCGACTAGTAAATGAGCGTAGAGGACAGGCATTGGTTGATAAGAGACTAAGATAGATAAGGGAATGTCAGATGCTCTGTCGTTAGTGATGATGCAAAATCCAAATCTGGATTTTCAGTGAAACTGAATTTGCATTCAAAGCAATACATAGAATAAATCCATATTATTTACGTAATAACTGCAAAAATCAGCAGGAATTATTATTAGATAACATAATATCACCAAGAAATTAAAAAGGTGGTTAATTTTAATATTATTGAAAATTAAGTCTCGACACCCAATACAACAGAACTATCTCAATCTGGGGAGCATCGTCTCCCCGTTACTGGTTTGAAACAATAGATAACCCTAACTTAACTGAAGAAAAATAGCATGCCCGTTTCGCGAACAATTGGCAGACTCACGAAATCATGATACGAAAGGAGATTCCAAAATGCTCCAAAGATGCCTACGTAATCATTGAAATTTTATGGCGTACTTGTTCCTCAGATAAGAGGTTTATTCATGATCTTAAAAAATATCAATCTGTTGAAAGTTGCATTTATCGTTGCCTTCGCAACAAATCAATCTTTTGCAGCAAATAATGTTGCATCTCTGAACAATCCTTCACCGCAGCATGTCAAGGATATCGGTAATTTTGTTGTGAAACGAACTGAAAAACCATTCTTTTCCGATGTTATATTATTTGCAGCCAATATTAACAACAGCATATCCAATAACCCTGTACTGTTTTACAACGATGAAATAAGCTCGATACTTAAAGAAAATATTTCCCTAGTGAAAAATTTGCAAAAAAAGGGCATCAGAGTTCAATTATCCTATCTAGGCAATCATCAAAATGCAGGTTGGTCATGTAATATGAGTAAAGCAATGGCAACGAAACTTGCCAATGAAATGGTAAATGATGTCATTAAATATGGGTTGGATGGAATTAATATCGATGATGAATATTCAACATGCTATGGTAATCGTCAATCCTTCTATTGGGTAGCAGATGCAATCAAAAGTCATCCACAATTTGCCCAAAAGGTACTGACCAAAGCCCTGTGGTCAGATTATCTCTACTTCAAAGAGCCGACAAACATAGCAAATTTACTGGATGCAGGTTACGAGATGACTTACGTCAACGCCAGTGCTAGTAAGCTAGCTCCATACGTTAACTTCGGGATGAAGAAAGAAAATTTGTGGTTGGGTGTCTCCCCCGAAAAAAATTCGCTATCTACAGTGCAGAATATTACCAGCTCGGTCATCAATAATGGATATAGCGGGATGATGGTCTGGTCACCGAATACAATATTTACAATTGACCAAGCATCTCAATATTATACCAAAATCATCAAAGCAGAAGAGGGGATAAATGAAGAAGTTATCTATGTCCCGGATACAGCAAAAACAACGCAAGTAAGTAACATTAATATGCATTAGTTCAATATATGAAGTTACGTGTGGAAAATTCAAAAACCTTCTATACGTGAAATTGTTTATTTAGTTTTCTAATTACAATGAAATTTGCGAGAAAAATATAAAAATGATGAGTTATTACGTTGTTAATCCTTTGGCTAATTAAGACGGAGCCAATAATACGCACTGGTATCAACCCTCCGCAACAACTGTGAAGCAAACATTTTGTGAAGTTATATGAGGTTATTTTATGAAGAGCGAGTTTAAAGAAGGATACTGTACCCTCTGTAGATCGAGATGTGGCACTGTCAACGAAGTTCGTAACGATACATTGATAAAAATCAAGCAGAACCCGAATCACCCCACCGGCAATGCTATATGTATGAAGGGTAAAGCTGCACCAGAATTAGCTCATAGCCCTAACCGGATTCTTTATCCTCTTCGTAGGACAAATCCCAAAGGGGATGCAGATCCAGGCTGGGAAAAAATCACCTGGGATGAAGCTTTAAAGTATGTTGCTGAGAAACTGGCTTTCTATAAGGCTGAGTCTGGCGCAGAATCGGTTGCTTTCTCAATCACCTCGCCTAGTGGGACACCTCTGAGTGATAGTCTTGAATGGATAGAGCGCTTCGTTCGAAATTTCGGCAGCCCTAACGTCTGCAATGGTACAGAGTTGTGTAACTGGCATAAAGACGAGGCACATAAGTTTACCTTTGGATGCAATATTCCTGTCGCTGATTACAGAAATGCCGAGCTGATCATTTTATGGGGACACAATCCAACAAATACCTGGCTTGCACAAGCTGAAGCTATTGGAACAGGCAGAAATGCCGGCGCCAAACTTATCGTTGTCGATCCTAGACATACGGCTCTTGCCAGAGAAGCTGATAATTGGCTCAACATCAATCCTGGGACGGATGCCGCGTTAGCCCTCGGGCTAATAAATATCATCATAAATCGAAGAGGATATGATCAGGCATTTGTAACACGGTGGACGAACGCCTCATTGTTGGTACGAAATGATAATGGTCTTTTCTTGCGAGAAAAAGATATAAACATTTCAGCTAAGAAAAACAGGTATGTTGTCTGGAATAATATAACTCAGTCTCCGCTAACGTATGATATTCACGAAAATGTGCCATGTGATGAAAATGATAATTATGCTTTATTCGGCAAATTTTCGGTTAACTCTGCGAAAGATGTAAATAAAAAAATACAATGTAAATCTGCATTCCAACTACTTATAGATGAGTGTCAACAATACACTCCTGAATATGTAGAGAAAATCACAGGCATAACCAGAGAAAAACTCCTATATGCAGCAGATTTAATCATGTCTTCCAAGCGAATTGCTTATCATTCTTGGACTGGTGTAGCTCAGCATACCAATGCGACCCAAACTGAACGAGCAATTGCCGTGCTGTACGCATTAACGGGGTGTTTTGACACTCAGGGAAGCAACAGGGTGTATAATAAGCATCCCGTTAATCCAGTGAATGCCCGCAGACTTATGCCGAAGGAACAGCAAGAAAAAGCACTTGGCTTTAAGGAAAGACCGTTGGGGCCACCGCTAGATGGCTGGATAACATCACAGGATCTGTATCAAGCAATCTTGCGCAAACGGCCTTACCCTATTAGAGCTATGATGGCATTTGGTACGAATATGTTGTCATCTCATGCTGACACAAAGATTGGGATAGATGCGCTAAAACAGCTTGAATTTCATGTTCATTGTGATCTCTTTGAAACGCCCACAGCACATTATGCTGATATTTTACTACCCGTGAATACGCCCTGGGAGAGAGAAGGGCTACGTGTAGGATTTGAGATTTCAGGTGAGGCAGAGGAACTAGTTCAGTTAAGACAAAGAATGATTTCGCCTCGGGGAGAAAGCCGGTCAGATAATGAAATTGTCTTCGATTTGGCCTGTCGCTTAGGCATGAATGATATATTCTTTAATGGCAGCGTTGAAGCGGGATGGAATTATATTCTCGAGCCCATTGGCTTGACCGTAGAGTCGTTAAGAGAAAAGCCGGAAGGAATTTCAATTCCATTAATTCAGAGTGATAGGAAATACGCGGGAATCGATCCAGCTAAGAACACAGTTAAAGGTTTTGATACTGAAACAGGAATGGTTGAAATCTATTCTGAGAAATTGTGGCGGCATGGTTATCCACCACTCCCGATATATGATGAACCAAAAGAGAATGTAAACTCTGAGTCACATTTCCCTTATCGACTGACCTCGGTAAAAAATGGCTTCTATTGTCATAGCCAACAGAGAAGTTTAACCAGTCTACGTAAAAAATCACCTTATCCTAAGCTTGATATAAACCGTAAATTAGCTGAAAAGAAAGGTATTAAAAATGAAGATTGGGTAGAGGTCATCACCCGCAACGGCAAGGCGCGTTTTAAAGCTTCGTTAGATGATAATATTGCTTACGATACGATAATTGCTGAGTTTGGTTGGTGGCAAGCGTGTCCCGATTATGGGAAAGAGGGTTTTCCCGTCATAGGAAAAAACAGCAGTAACTATAATGCGCTCATTTCTGACGACTCTTGCGATCCTATCAGCGGCGCTTCTCCGCTCCGTTCATTCCGCTGTGATATTAAACTCGCAGAAGATGTTAACCCGGAGAGAAGGCCGTGGCAGGGTCGTAAGGCATTTCGGGTTATAGGTACAAAACCCGAAGCCCAAGGTGTCAAAACCGTTGTTTTTGAGTCAAAAGATGGAGGAATGTTGCCTGATTATGAACCGGGCCAGCATATCACGGTACAAGTTTCCATACCTGGACAAGATAATCCTGTCATCAGGGCCTATTCTCTGACAGGAACGGCAATACAGGAAGATAGAAAGACTTACAGTATCTCCGTGCGACATCAGAAAAGCATAACTTCTAACGGAGAAATTTTTGAAGGCGTCATGTCTTCATATATTAACAGGGCACTGGTAGCAGGAGCCGAAGTGGATCTGACTCCTCCGGGAGGAAACTTTATTATTCCGCTTAATACTAAGCAACCTGTTGTTATGTTGGCAGGAGGAATTGGTATTACTCCATTCATAAGTTATCTTGAATCTCTTCCAGCTAACAGTGAAAAACCTGAACTCTTATTACTGTATGCTAATCAAAACAGCGATACACATGCTTTTTCCAAAAGGCTAAAAGAGCTTGAGTCAAAAATTAAGAAGTTGAAGGTAATCAACTATTACAGCAATCCGCTACCCGTGGATGTTGAGGGTATTAATTACCAGCATCACGGATATATTACCACGGATGCCGTTCCTGAATCGCTGATTAAACAGCAAGCTCGTTTCTATATGTGTGGCCCGGCTCCTATGATGAAAACTTTCGAAGAAGGTTTACTCACTCGGGGAGTTCCACCTTTTGATATCTATAAAGAAGTGTTTCGATCGCTAACTCCGGTAAAAATCAAAGACGGAAAAAGTTTCACCGTTAAATTTGAAAAATCTGGCGTTTTTCTTAAATGGTCTCCTGACAGAGGAACACTCCTTAATTTTGGCGAAAAAAGTGGTATTAAGATGGCAAGTGGATGCCGGGTTGGACAATGTGAAAGTTGTGCTGTGAAATTAAAAAGCGGCGAAGTGCAACATTTAAATGATGTAGAACCTTCAGAGCAAGGGATGTGCCTGACTTGTCAATGTATCCCTATCACTGATATTTCCATTGATGCCTAAAAGAATACTAAGGTAACTTGCAGAGACGTTCAGGGAGAAATGTACGATGATGACATTTCTCCCTCGCTCATTGTCGAGGTCACTTGCCGTCATAAAGATAAGGGACTGAATGGCAGGATCAGCAGCAAATAAATTTAACTTCTTTTTAGCGGAAATTAAGTCTATAAAATAACTGATATATACCCAATGGATTTCA
>NZ_JAZGJN010000198.1:0-16712 GCF_038085095.1 Photorhabdus sp. P32
ATAGAAATGAGAGAGAGAATTGTTATCAGAATAGATAATGCGGAAAAAACAGCACCTTATTATTTCGGTTGTTATTTATTACATGATTGAATGACAAAGTATATACAATGAATTCGTTGATTGTATTTTTTCACTGTGCTGACAAATTTCAATATTTAACTGTTTGTGGAAAGTGTTAAGTTAAATTTTACAGGTAAAACTGCCTGTTATGTATATTACTAAACAACATAAATAATAAGGAAGAGAATAATGTCAACGAAAAAAAGAATATCTATAGGTCCTCTTCAAACCGTTGAGATTTATAGTAGTAGCAATATTGTAATGCCCGATACTGTCCCAACGGCAGTTATAAAAAACAGGAGTATAGCACCAATTAGAGCTATAAATTACTGGGCTAGTCTGACTGGAGATTATCAGCAGTATAGTTATCTTGATGTTTATCTTGGAGAAGTTAAAATACTCGCAAGACCTACTCACCTTCTTTACCGATATAAAATAGTAGTTTCCAATCTTAGCAGTACTGAAAGTGCAGAAATTGACTTTGTATTGGATTCTATGTATAAAAACACTGACATTCGATCAAGAAAAATACTGTTGACCAATCCACATGGATTTGAAATTTATAATTCTGGTAATGCAGCATTCCCTTCTGAATTCAGTGATGCAATTATAAGAAACAATGGTTTTGCACATATTAGGGCTATAAATTATTGGGCTAGTCCGTTTGGAAGTTATAATATGTATACCCATGTTGATGTTGACGCCGGTAACTCCGATATACTTGCATCACCGCCTAATCTTGTTAATTTCTATAAAATTGTAGTCTATAACATTAGTCGTGATGTTCAAAATGCAGAATTTGAAGTTATATCGCATATATGGCCCGCCAGTTAATAAAGTAGGAGGCAGGTTCTGGCCTGCCATCCTCTTTTTTATTTTTATATTGGTGATTTTCTTTTAATCAGTCGAGCACTAGTTGACTTATTCGGCAATCATATAAAGCCGCTAATTTTTCAATCGTTGCTTTGCGTGGGCGATCTGATTTCTCAAACTGAGAAACGGCAGCTTGTTTTATACCCAGTTTTTCCGCTACCTCAGCTTGTGATAGTCCACGATAAATACGCCAAGCGGCTTGTAGTGAAACTTCATCGTCTACCATGATAGAAACGATTTCATGAGGAATAGTTTCATTGTCATTTGGACCCGCTGTATAGGGAATAATTTGATAATCTTCATCATGATCCGCGGCTGCCAACAGTCTTTCGTACTCGTCCATTGGTAAAATAACGGCTTGTTTTTTGCCATGCTCGTCTGTAATAAATTGAATACTAGCCATATTCTTTTGCTCCGTATGTTTACGTAGTTACGTAGCCCTTAGAGGTAAATGGTTATTCCCGTTATCTTTCAAGTTGCCTCTTTGTTGGCTGCACTCACTCACCCCGGTCACATAGTTATCTATGCTCCCGGGGATTCGCTCCTTTGCCGCCGCGATGCATCTTGAAATCCATAGGGTATATCCAGATCAACCAGAGGAAAATCCGTTAGCGAATTCGCCTTTTGTTTTATCGTTTTCTGATATCGAGTATCGATCCTCGTTAGCTGCTTGATTGCAGCTTTAGACTAAATTACTTTAATCATTTCTTCCTCTATTTTAAAAGAGCATATCCGCTTTGGATACTCAAAATATAGGTGTTTATATTTATGCCGTCAAAGGAAAGTCTTATATTTTAAGAGGAAAAATAAGGTTACGTCCAGTGGAGTTCAATTCTTTATGATGAAATCAGATATAAATTTTATGATGATTGGAATTTATTTTTTAATAAAATTCTTTCTCTGTTTTAAATGTGATTATAGAAATGAAGATTAGTTTCTATTTGTTTTTTTATATTGATTTTACTTCTAATTAAATTAAAGGGGTTTACCCCTTAAATAAAAGATTGTTGTTTATACCCGTCATCTTTCAAGTTGCCTCACTCACCCCGGTCACATCGTTATCTATGCTCCCGGGGATTCGCTCCCTTGCCGTCGCGATGCATCTTGAAATCCATTGGGTATATATCCGCCATTCCATTAACGACTAAGCGCAATACCGGAGGCTTGTTGTTCCAGCATATTTTTAGCTAAATCGACAATAATTGCCGCAGCTTCAATTGGCGGTGTGCCGCCACGGTGAATATTAGAGATACAAGTACGGTCAGCTTCAACGGTTTTCTCTACTGTCGGCTGGTAAACGGCATAGCAGGAGAGACTTTCCGATTGCCCTAATCCGGGGCGTTCTCCAATTAGTAAGATAACCACTTTAGCTTTTAGTAACTCGCCAATTTGATCTTCGATTTTAACGCGACCATAGCGCACAAAAAACGGGGTGCCGATGCACATTCCTGCTTGTTCCAACCCCTTTAACAAGGGAGGTACAAGATCTTCGTAGTTAGTGATAATGGCATCAGTAGAAAGACCATCGGAGATAACAACCTGTACGTCAGGGCCTGTTTTACACTGTGTCAGTAACGTTTCTACTGCATTTGCACTGAGTTTTCTCCCCAGATCCGGACGAGTCAGATAGAGATTTTTGTCGCTGACTTGAGATTGCACTTCCAGCAATCCTCGTTTTTCTATCCATTCAACCGGGACTTCTTTTAACACTGTATCTTTTGAACGGGAGTGATCAGCCTGAAAACGGAGTAATGCCTGAGTTCGGGGACGTGGGCCGCTGCGGCCGGTACCGACTCTCGCCACAGTGCTACGGCGTAATTCCTGTAAGACTTCCATGCGGTTCGGGTTTTGGACGCCGATCCACTGTTTGGCTTCTAAGGAGCCTAAATCCGGCGTACAGCTTTCAGTTTCGTCAATGATTCCCGCTGTAGGACGGGTTAATGTTTGTGGTTCTTGGCTAAAGACCGCATTATCTGCACATGCTTTAATTGGTTTTTGGTTCATGGTGATTTTATCTCAGCAAAGAATCAGAAAAAGAACGATGCATCGCCTGCGCGTGATGTTAAACGCCCGTTTGTCATGATCCCCATCTGTTCCAGCCAACGTTCAAACTCTGGTGATGGGCGTAGATTGAGCAGATGACGGATAGTGGCGGTATCGTGAAAAGCAGATGTCTGGTAATTAAGCATAATGTCATCACCGAGCGGCATTCCCATGATGAAATTACATCCTGCGGTTGCCAGCAGAATCATCAGGTTTTCATTCTGGTTTTGATCAGAGTCTGCGTGGTTGGTGTAGCAGCAGTCACATCCCATTGAGACGCCGCTGAGTTTTCCCATAAAGTGGTCTTCTAATCCGGCGCGGATAATCTGGCGATCATTGTAGAGATATTCCGGCCCGATGAAACCGACAACGGTATTCACCAAAAATGGGTCATAGTGGCGTGCCAAACCGTAGTTTCGCGCCTCCATTGTTACTTGATCAGCGCCAAAGTGAGCACCGGCGGAGAGGGCAGAACCTTGTCCGGTTTCAAGGTAGAGACAGTTATCGCCGGCAAGACGACAATATTCCGCACCAACGGCACGGGCTTCATCCAACATAGCCAATTCTACGCCAAACTCTTTTAGCCCTTTTTCACTGCCGCAGATACTTTGGAAAATCAAGCCACCCGGCGCCCCACGTTTAATGGCTTCTATCTGAGTCGTGACATGGGCTAAAACACAGCCCTGTGTTGGAATAGCGAATTTGTCGATCACTTCATAAATGGTATCCAGCACGCGAGTGAGGTTTTCCACATCGTCAGTTACCGGGTTAACGCCGATGACTGCATCACCAACGCCAAATGATAATCCTTCGTAAATCTGGGCCAGAATGCTTTGTACATCGTCGCGGGTATCGTTAGGTTGTAGCCGGGCGCTGAACGTTCCCGGCGTCCCAATGGTGGTGTTGGCTTTTTTGATCACCGGCATTTTTTTCGCGCCATAGATCAGATCCGCATTGGAACTAATTTTTGCTACGGCAGCGACAACTTCAGAACTGATTCCTTTACGCAGAAAGGCGATATCATCCACACTAGTATCATCACTCAATATATATTCACGTAGTTCGCCAATACTCCAGTTTTTTATGCGGGCGTAGGCGATTTCGTTAATGTCATCCTGAATAATGCGAGTCACACAATCTTCTTCGTAAGGGATGATCGGATTCATACGAATATCCGCAATCGTCATCTCCGAGAGGACATGTTTAGCCGCTACCCGTTGCTGGGAACTTTCGGCTGCTACTCCGGCTAGCATATCCCCAGAGCGCAATTCGTTAGCCATTGCCAGCACCTGTTTGACATCTTTAAACCGATAGGTCTTACCAAAAAGCTGAGTTTTCAATTTCATGTTTACGCTCTCTCAGGAAGGAAAAGCCAGTGATTTGATAGTGACGGGAACGACAGTGCCATTAAATAGCGGCGTACCGATGTCGATATAATCTCCGGTGCGGGTGATAACTTCATCAATAACCGCCAGCGGCCGTTCTCCCATCAGAGGATGTAGCAGCATACCCAATGCCTTGCCAAAATCTTGACCTGCGACGATGAGCAGCGGGTGAGAAGTGGGATAGCGTTCGGCAAAGTTCTGTAAAGCGGTAATGCATGTCTGCACGGCGGCATAATTTACCGGCAGGGTATCGGGTAGGGCCAATGCATACAGATCCTGTTCGGCATCCAGATCCATTTGTGTGAGCGCCTGTTGCCAGGCATCTGCCAGTGGTTCAGCGGTTTCTGCGCCAGGATGAACGACGGGAATGTTGCGTAGTGGTAGTGACAGCGTATCAAGCCAGATAGTGCTGCCGGATAACGATAATGTATGAGCGCCGGCGCCAATGACTGTAGCGCGCACGGTTTGTTTCGGCGCTTGCAGCGGCAGTTTGACGAAATCATTATCACGATGAATAGCTTGTGCCAGCAGTGGGCCTAAATCGTGAAAACGGAATAGATCATAATCCGATGCTTCACGATAACATTCTCCTACACCGCCGGAGAGAGTGACCGCGTAGAGTTCATCATGGTTTGGCAACGGTTCGGTCATCAGTAATTGTTGCGCCAGAGGTGTGAGTTGCCCGGTGACGACTTCCCATAGCAATTGGGACATTCGTGTCGCAATTTGTTGCAATTGTGTGGCTGTCAGATGTTGAATATCTGTGTTTTCGCCAAATAGTGAGTCAACGATGAGTGCTCCCGGCGGATGCGCCCGTAAAACTTTCCCTTGAGAGTCGGTTTCCAATAAGCGACCGCCGACATTTAAGCAAGCAGAGGCAATAAGTCGCCCGGCATCGAATAGCGCATAGTTGGCTGTGCCGCCGCCGATATCAATATTGAGCACTCTGGCCATTTTCTGTTGTGAAAGTGCTTGAGCGCCGGAACCCAAACCGGCAATCATGGATTCCAGATGCGGCCCCGCTGTTGCGACAACAAAATCCCCTAATTTTTGTGACAATGCCATAATCGCCGGGCGTGCATTACACGTTTTCGCGGTTTCACCGGTAATGATAACTGCGCCGGAATCGATACTTTCCGGATCGATATTTGCTGCCTGATATTGTGCCTGGATTAAGCTGAACAGTTCGTCTTCACGTAATTGCCCGGCGAAGTCTACGGGGGTAAATAATACCGGGCTTTGCCAGATAATCTCGCGGCTAACAAACTCGTAGCGTGGCACTTGCGATACCGCTGCACGGTTCACTAGTGACAGACGCGAAAAGATCACTTGTGTGGTGGTGGTGCCGATGTCAATACCGACACTGAATAATTCCTTGGCTTCCATCGCTACGCCCCTTGTCTGTAATAAGGCGTATGTTGGCATTTTTTTTTATCAATCAGTATTAAATACCGTCAATTTGGTTGAAAAGTCAACTGTAGTCACAAAAACATTGGGGATTATAATAAAAATGGCGTAGATACCAGATACAGGGCGAAGTTGCTAAGAGAAACAAGCAGATAAAGCTGCAATGTGTCAGGACCGATGGTTATCATCAATACATTAATAAAAATGAATAATTATTGATCTCACACCAGATCGTGTTACTGACTATCGGTTATATATCTTCCAACAGACTTTCGTTACAGGGTGAACAATATGATGAATAGCGGAAAAGTTTGGTTGGTAGGCGCCGGTCCCGGCGATGCGGCGCTGATTACTGTCAGAGGATTACATTGTATCCGTCAGGCTGAGGCGCTGGTCTATGATCGATTAGTCAGCCCGGACCTGTTATCTGAAGCGCCTGATGATTGCAAAATGATTAATGTCGGCAAAACGCCGAACTATCACCCAGTGCCGCAACGGCAAATTAATCAGATCTTGGTAGAGTGTGCGCAACAAGGGTTAAATGTCGTCCGGCTGAAAGGGGGAGATCCCTATGTGTTTGGCCGTGGCGGTGAAGAAGCGGAAGCTTTGGCACTGGCGAAAATCCCTTTCGAAGTGGTCCCGGGCATCAGTTCATCCATTGGTGGCCTGGCTTGTGCCGGGATACCGGTTACCCATCGTGACTATGCATCGGGTTTTCATGTTATTACCGGCCATCTGCGTCAGGGAAATGAATCACAGGATTGGGCGACTCTGGCAAAGTTGGAAGGTACGTTGGTGATCCTCATGGGAATGACGCAACTGGCGAGTATCTGTGAGCAATTGATCGCTGGCGGTAAAGCGCCGACAACGCCGGCGGCGGTTGTGATGTATGCCAGCCATCAGCAACAGCAGGTTGCCAGCGCAACCCTGTTAACGCTGGCTCAACAAGCGGCAGCTCAGAGATTGACCGCGCCAGCATTAATTGTGATTGGTGATGTGGTGCGTTTGCGGGAAACACTGGCTTTTAGCCGGGATCGTTTGTTGCTGTCTTCCGTTCCATCCCTGATGGCATTCTGATTCTCTGTTTAACATTTGGACAATATTTGATGAGCGAACATGGCGGTAATGTACTGGAAATGGCGCTGAAAATCGGTGTTGCAGCGGAAGAGATAATTGATTTCAGCGCCAATATTAATCCGTTGGGAATGCCGGCATCTCTGAGAACGGCCATTATTGACCAGTTGCAGCGAGCAGAGTGCTACCCTGATACAGAATATCGCCAGTTACATGCGGCATTGGCGCAAGTTCATCATTGTTCGACTGAAAATTTGATGGCGGGTAATGGTGCTACCGAATTGATTTATGCTGTGGTGAATTATCTTAAGCCGCGCCGAGCTATGTTGTTGATACCGGGATTTGCTGAATATCGGCGTGCCTTACAGCGGGTTGATTGTCGAATTGATGAGTATGTCATGAATGAAGCCGATGGTTATCAGCCGGATGAACGTTTATTAGCTGCATTGGATCGCAGTCGCCCTGATTGCTTGTTTCTTGCCACACCCAATAATCCAACCGGTTTGATACCAGATGCTGTGCTGTTGCAGGTGATATTTGAACGTTGCCGTCAGCATAATATTGCGTTGATTGTCGATGAGGCGTTTATTGATTTTCTCCCGGATACTGTCGGATTTATTCCTCAGATAACACATTTTCCCCGTCTCTATATTCTGCGTTCACTAACGAAATTTTTTGCTATTCCGGGGTTGCGTCTTGGTTATCTGGTCAGCAGTGATGTTGCGGGGATACGGGCAATGAAGCGCTGGCGGGAGCCGTGGACGATTAATGCTTTTGCGGCATTGGCGGGTGAAATTGTGCTTAATGATAACGCTTACATTCAAGCAACACACTGTTGGTTAGCCGAACAGCAACGTTGGCTTTATCAGGCATTGACCGCATTACCGGAACTGCGTGTTTGGCCTCCTTCGGCAAATTATATCTTCCTGCGTTGTCTGCGCCCGGAAGTCAATCTTCAACAAGCATTGCTGAAACAGAGAATACTGATTCGTCATTGCGCTAACTATTCAGGCTTGAACGCTGCTCATTATCGGGTCGCTATCAAGGGCGAGCATGATAATCGCCGTCTGGTATCGGCGTTACGTCAGGTATTCAGTTATGGCTAAAGCTCGTTGTCCTGCATCGTGTGGTGAACTTATCCAAGGGTGGATTTTTGGCGGTGAGAAATTGATCTCTTGTCCGGTGAATTGGTTCAGCGAGGTGTCTGTGACAGATGGCGTGCCGGGAAAAGATGAACGTCCCCGCATGCGCCAAATGGTGAAAATTGTACTGGCGTATTTTGGTTTATCGATGGAGATGGCGAGAGGTTTACGGATCTCCCTTACCTCTACGATACCGGTGGCAAAAGGGCTGGCAAGTAGTACCGCTGATATTGCCGCTACAGCGCTGGCGACGGCGCGTTATCTGGGGGAAACGCTTGATGAAACGACACTGGCTGGCTTTTGCGTACAGCTTGAACCTACTGATAGCACGCTGTTCAGCCAGCTTACCTTGTTCGATCATCAAACGGGTGAAACTCAAATTGCCTGTGACTGGCAGCCGTCTATCGACATTTTGTTATTGGAAAGCCCGGCAACCTTGATCACCGCTGATTATCACCGTTTAAATCGCCATCCGACATTACTGGAGAATGCTGTAGTGCTAGAACATGCCTGGAAACTATTTTGTCAGGCTGTTGCGACGCGGAATTGCTTGCAATTAGGAGAAGCCACGACGCTCAGTGCGCAGGCTAGCCAAAAACTGCTAGTAAAACCTGCGTTTAACAGTTTGTTGGAACTGGTAGAACAGAGTGGGATCTACGGGTTGAATGTTGCTCATAGTGGCAGTGTTGTCGGGTTATTGTGCGATCGTCGCCATCATGATGTTGAGTACCTATGCTGGTGGCTGAAACACCGGGGTATAACGTGTTTTTATCCGCGTCAGCATCTGCTGACCATGATACCGGGCGGTGTGCGTTAACTATAGGGAGGGACTTAGGTTGGATTATTTGCCGATGTTTTGCCAGATCCGGGATAAAACCTGTTTGCTGGTTGGAGGAGGTCAGGTAGCGGAACGTAAAGCGCGTTTGTTATTAGACGCTGGCGCACATCTATTAGTTAATGCACGAGAATTTACCTTGCAATTTAAGCTATGGGCGGATAACGGCCAAGTAACACTCATTCACGGAGAGTTTGAACCTTGCTGGCTTGAGCGTTGTTGGTTGGTTATTGCCGCCACTAATGATACAGCGGTGAATAGCTATGTGAGTGATTGCGCGACGGAGCGCCGTATTTTTTGTAATGTGGTGGATGATCCACAGCAAGCCAGTTTTATCACACCGTCAGTGATTGATCGCTCACCGCTGGTGATTGCTATCTCCTCCGGGGGTAATGCGCCGGTATTAGTCAGATTATGGCGTGAAAAACTCGAACGGCTATTACCGATGCATCTTGGTCATCTGGCCGCTTACGGTGGAACACTTCGTCAGCGGGTAAAACGACATTTTCATCATTTGGCGGCCCGTCGTCACTTTTGGGAGCGGTTTTTCACTAGTGAGCGATTAATGCAATCGTTGGTGAGTCAAGATCGTCAACAAGTTGATCGGGTGATAGAAACATTATTTTCTGAATCATCTCAAGCAAATACAGACAAAACGAACAGTTGTTCTTTGACTGACTAATATATTGGAGCCGGACAAATGAGTGAGGAGCGATATAAACAGCGAAAACAGCGGCAAAAAGAGAGATTTATGGCACAAGTTGCCGCCGCTCAGGAAAGCCGGGGGATTGTCATTATCTATACCGGTAACGGCAGGGGGAGAACCACCGCCGCGATGGGAACGGTTACACGAGCGTTGGGTCATGGATTAAAGGCCGGCGTTATCCAGTTTATTCGGGGAGAATGGTCAGCCGGTGAGCGTGTTTTGTTACAGCAGCATGGGGTAGAATTTCAACTAATATCAATGAACTTGGCTGGAGAAACGCAAAATCGTACTAAAGATATTGCCGCTTGTACTGCGGTTTGGCAGCATGCGAAGCGTATGGTGCGTAATCCTGAATTATCATTGGTAGTGCTCGGTGAATTAACTTATATGATAAGTAATGGTTATTTATCCCTTGATGAAATTATCAAGGAATTAAGCGAACGACCAATTAATCAAACGGTGATCATTACCGGACAAGATTGCCCGGCTGAATTAATTGAACTGGCAGATACTGTTAGTGAAATGCGTCCCGTAAGACATTAAAATATTAAATTTCAGACAAGTATTTATGGAAAAAAGAATCAGTAACATTCGTGAATTTTTCATATCCTCTTCGATTATCACATCAGATAAAGTTTAACTAATCAGTAAGTTCTTCATGGTGACTGTACTGGGTAGATGAAAATCTATTGCTATTTTTTTAAATTAGTCTAATACTTATTTTATTATTGTTTAGTTAATTTATTATTTGAATTATGAACGATAAACTAATGGTTAGATAACATGGTATTTCGTTTGGTAATATTTATATTCCATAAAGCTTGATAATACATTAAATAAATTCCATGCAATGGAATCCACCATCCAACAATTTTAATTTATTTACAAGTTGGCATTTATATCTAGTATTGTCGGCGGAGTAAATATAACGTTAATTTAAGTTTTAATATTTGATATGTGAAACGAATTTACGTAATCCATATCATATTCTGTCGCACACTTTATTAAGTTTCAAACAACGCATGGTTATTTAATTTATAAATTAAGAGGTTTAATATGTCTATTGAAAATATCGATGTAGCTGAACAAACAACGGGTAAAGATTCAGTTGTACTTGGGAATGCAGAAGCGCCAGCAGTACATTCTATTGCAATTGGCGCTTCACCCCGAAATTCTAAAACCATCAGTGAAGCGGCTATTGCCATTGGGCAAAATCAAATTGCGGGTAAACAAGGTGATGCGAAAGTCGTTTGGCCGATTGCGATTGGCGCTGATTCTATATCTAGTGGTTCAGCTTCTATTGCCCTGGGGCAAAAGGTTGTTGCTAGCGCGGTTCAGGCAGTAGCAATTAGTCAAAACTCCACCGCAACAGGAGAGTCGAGCGTTGCATTGGGATCAGACTCTATAACCAGCGGTTCAGCCGCTATTGCTCTGGGGAAAAAAGCGATTGCCAGGGGGAAGCATGCAGTAGCGATTAGTCAAAATTCCTCTGCAACGGGAAGTGCGAGCGTGGCATTAGGAGATAGTTCTGTATCCAGCGGCTCGTCTTCTGTTGCTCTGGGGCAAAAGGTTTCTGCCAGTGGATCTCAGGCAATTGTGATTGGTCAAAACTCCTCTGTAACAGGAAGTAGGAGTATTGTATTAGGCTCAGACTCTAGATCCGACTCTTCGTCTGCTATTGCCGTGGGGCAAAAGGTTAGTGTTAGTGCGTCTCAGGGAATTGCGATTGGTCAAAACGCCTCTGTAACAGCAAGTGGGAGCATTGCATTAGGTGCAAATGCTGTTGCCAACAAATCGAATGTTATTTCTGTAGGAAGACCGGGTAATCAACGTAAGATTGTGAATGTTGCTGCCGGGGATATTTCTAGGAACAGTACGGAGGCGGTGAATGGTCAGCAATTATATGCTGAATTGACCAAAATGAGTGCATTGGATATAAAAAATAAGCAACTGGAAATGGATATTAAAAAGCTGGAGAGTACTATAGATAATCTTACCCGTTCTATTACTCATCTTACTCTGTTATGCCAGAAAAATGCGGATGAAGTTGCTTTGTTGAAGAAATGAATTCTTAACGTATTGGATTATTAATAACAAATGGATTCGGCTAAATTAATAAGTGCATTTTCAGGAGGGGAGATTAGTCGCTATTATCCTTGTTCCACAGGAAAATGCACTGAAGTCCATCAACCATTAGCAGAAAGTTGAAACGAAATCAGGAAATAAAAGCAACAAAAATAACCCAGGAAATAAAAAACGGATTAGCCGGTTAATTTGACCAGGGTTAAGTCGCGAACATAAAAGCCAGCTCGGAAACTGGCCGTTCACGCATCGGTTAAAAAGCAGACTTACAGAAAACAAGGTGTTGACAAGTAGACAACAACGCTATGAACACTTGATATGAAAGATTTAACAGATTTCATGATGAACTCTCTTATAGGTAAAGTGTGATTTGCTTCACGAAAATCTAAATTGTGGCTGTGATTTTAATCAGAAAAACTTCATAGTCAAGCAGTTTTTAAAAATTATTTTAAAAATTAAAATAATTTTGTATAAAAGTTTTAGGTGATGAAGTGATCGAATCTTGCGGGGGGATACTGAACAGTCAGAATCAGGCGATCTATCGGTTTGATACAAATCTAGCAAGATAAAACTACGCTTAAAGGAGTTATTAACTTTCCGTTTTTATTATTATTTCTCCGAACAGGCTAATTAAAATAAGAGAGATAACAGAAGAATAACCCCGGATGTTGAATATAGTTATTTTGGATATGTTTTTGATTGTAACTTATTGGGGTATTTATTCCTATCAGTTGTATAAAGATAATTTATTATTTAAGTTGCAATGGGGTTTTATTATTATTTTTATGAGTTTGATTGTTATTGCAATAAATTAATATACTTTTTTATGAGATAATATTATTCAATTCAAGGAGTGTATATGAATCCTAAGAATGATTTCAAAGCTTTTTCTACTAATAGTAATGCTAATGTAATAAGCCAGCAAGGATATGAGGGGAGCACAGAGTTGCAAACTGGGTTTCCACCATATTCTATGACGCCTCACATATTAAATAAGGTATTACGTCAATCATCAACCATATCATCTGTTGTGGCTAATTTCATTGCGACACAATCTGGCGATGATGTTATGGATAATGGTGATGTAGCCAAACTTGCTGAGCAATTAAATAAGGCATTAAAACAAAAGATTACAACAGAAATTCCCAATGCTTCATTAACCCAGACAGGCGTTGTTCAGCTTACTGATGTCATTGGCGATAGTGACATATTGGCAGTGACGCAAAAGCTTGCTCAGGAAATAGTAAATTCATTACGTGGAGATATTAATACCAGAGTACCTAATAGTCGTAAAGTGAATGGGAAAGTACTGTCGAATGATATTAGCCTGAATGCTGGGGATGTGGGGAGTTATACTAAATCTGAATCTGATGTTCGATATGGCAATAAAAACACAGCATTAAAATCTGCAAATGGCTGGTGGAAATGTGGTGATACAGGAATAATCTATCAGTGGGGTGTTGTAACTGGTAGTGATAATTATTTGGTCAACTTTCCTATTAGCTTTCCTAGTGCATGTACAACTGTGGTTGCGACACCTGATGGTAGAAAAAAACCTTCGTCTCCGATCTCAGATCGTTGTTTTGTTGAAGTTGGTGAGATTACAGCAGTATCTTTTACAGCAACAACTGTTGGTGCGCTAAACACTGATTACCGGGCACGAGCGGTCCATTGGATGGCTATTGGATATTAAATGACAAAGCACTGGCTAATTAGTCAGTGCTTTTATCCGAAAAGAGATCGTGTAAAAAATAAAGCTGTAATCAATTCTGACTTAATCCAAACCTGCCATTGATACTTCTCGATGTTTTTAGTAAAACATCTATGTTAACTTTAATATTCAAGCTAAAAGTTAGGAGTTTTTAAGTGAAGAATATAATGATTCGCCATGTTGAAGAGGGCGATTGTGAACAAGTTCGTCAGTTATATGCTAACCCACAAGTTTACTATGGCACTTTACAGTTACCCTATCCTTCTCTGGAAACATGGATAAAGCGCATTACAAATCTTTCTGCTGGATGTTTCTATTTGGTTGCTTGTATTGATGGGCAAATTGTAGGTCAGATTGGTATTGAAATATGCCAAAACTTTCGGCGTCGCCATGTTGCTACTTTTGGTATGGGAGTACATGCTGATTATCAGGGGCAGGGTATTGGTAGCGAATTAATGGAGGCTATGCTCGACATGTGTGATAATTGGTTGAATATTAAACGTATGGAGTTAGAAGTATATACAGATAATGATGCCGCTATTGCATTATATAAAAAATTTGGATTTGAGATTGAAGGAACTGCTAAACATCATGCTTTTCGTAATGGTCGATATGCTGACGCTTATTATATGAGTAGGATTTCAAGTATTGATGAGCAATTCCATTCCCCATTAGAGAGTTAGTTTGCTTTATACGTAATTTAATATGGTAAATATAGAGCTAAAATTAGATTTATCTGCATTTCAACTAATGAAAAAATAACGGTTTAATTATTTATTAGCGTGAGAAAATATTTCATAACCAACAAAAATATTTTGTTCATTCCTGTTATCGAATGGCCGTAACAGCCAAAATAACTATACCCAATGGATTTCAAGATGCATCGCGACGGCAAGGGAACGAATCCCCGGGAGCATAGAGAACTATGTGACCGGGGTGAGCGAGTGCAGCCAACAAAGAGGTAACTTGAAAGATAACGGGTATAAAGCGGCCTGAATAAACAGGCCGTTTATACAGTATTTTTATTTTTTCTGGAGTTAGAATGTTGAAAAATTTAGTCTAAAATATTAAATATAAAAATAAGTAATGACAAGATGAAATAATTTTAAATGTTGAATATAAATGGTTTAAATATAGTTTTAGTTGAAACTTGTTGGTTTTTTTTCTTTCTGTCAATTATATAAAAATAATTATTCTTCTAAGTTAGAAGGACATTTTATTATTATTTTTATGAATTAAACTATGGCTGCCGTAAATTATGATGGTTTGATTTAATAATAATTCAATATATATACCTTATGGATTTCAAGATGTATAGCGACGGAAAGGGCGCGAATCCCTGGGAGCATAGATAACTATGTGACCGGGGTGAGTGCAGCCAACAAAGAGGCAACTTGAAAGATGACGGGTATAGATAATAATATTTAATCTAAGGGGTGTATATGAGTACTAAGAATGATTTTAAGGCATTTTCTATTAGTGATAATGCGAATATTGTGAGTCAAGATAAATATGAGAAAGATCAGAGTTTGCAGGCGGGGTTTCCACCGGATAATATCACTAGTAATCTGCTAAACAAGGTATTACGTCAATCGTCAACCATAGCATCTGTCGTGGCTAATTTTATTGCAACCCAATCTGGCAGTGATATTCTGGATGATGGAGATATAGCTAAATTAGCTGAGCAATTAAATAAGGCATTAAAACAAAAAATTACAACAGAAGTTCCAAATGCCTCATTAACACAAAAAGGTGTTGTACAGCTTACTAATGTGGTGGGCGATAGTGATACATTAGCGGTTACACAAAAGCTTGCTCAGGAAATAGTAAATTCATTGCGTGAAAGTATTAATGCCAAGGTATCTAATACTCGAAAAATTAACGGAAAAACACTGTCTGAAGATATCACTATTACTTCTCAGGATATTTTGGGTGGACAGGCGATTAGCTTAGGTGAAAAGGCGGATTTGAATAGCTATAAAACGCCGGGAATTTATCATCAAGAGTATGATGCTCATGCTAAAAATGGCCTTAATTACCCTGAACAGCTTGCCGGTTCTCTTGTTGTATTGAAATCGGCTGGAGTAGTTCAACGCTATTTTGTTTATAATAGTAGTCGAGTATATACACGTAGCCAGTTTCATGATAATCCGTGGACACCTTGGACCAGAGAATATAATACACTGAATAAACCTACTGCTGAGGAGATTGGCGCGTATACAAAAATAGAAGCTGATTCTCGATATATTGCGGGAATTCGCAAAATAAATGGAAAATCTTTATCTACGGATGTGACTATTACTTCTCAGGATATTTTGAGTGGGCAGGCGATTAGTTTAGGTGATAATGTAAATTTGGATTACTGTAAAACACCTGGGATTTATTATCAGGATTATAATGCTCATGCTAAAAATGGCGTTAATTATCCTGAGCCGCTCTCTGGTTCGCTTATTGTGTTGAAAGCAGCCGGAATCATTCAACGTTATTTCGTTTATAACAGCAGTCGGGTATATACACGTAGCCAATTCCATGATAATCCGTGGACACCTTGGGCCCAAGAATATAACACATTAAATAAACCTGCTGACAGAGTTATTAGTGGGTATACAAAAGCAGAAGTAGATAATCTGATTAATGCTAAAGGAAATAAAAATACAGCTTTGAAATCAGTGAATGGTTGGTGGAAATGTGGGGATACAGGAGTGATTTATCAGTGGGGGATCGTGAATTGGGCAGCGTATGATACACCAGTTAATTTTCCAATTCAGTTTCCTAATGCTTGTGTAAATGTTTCGTTGACATTGGGTGATAAATCTAACCCGCAATCATCATACAATGTTGTTGCAAAACAATTAGCCGTAACAGGATTTAGTTATTGCGCATATGAGACTGAAAGCTCTGCGTTTTGGTTTGCAGTAGGATATTGATATGTAATCTATAATGCAAAAGTAAATGCTTTTTATGTTTTCACTGCCTTTCAAAATTTGAACAGTTTAAATTAAATGGCTATCAAAGTCTGAGTTCTGTAGTTAACCAGAGTCAGACTTTTTAATTTTTCTTTAACCGGATAGTGATTATTATAGTCAATATATTCTTTCAGTTATGCTGTTAGATTACCAATATGTTCAAATCTCTCTAGATAAAACATCTCTGACTTTAAGTGACCAAGTTTTTTAACAAGGATTTTAGGTTTAAATTATAAAATTAATTTATTTTTGAAACAATTTAATATGTAAAATGTAGAGTTGAAATCAGATCTTTTTTATATAATATGCTGAAAAATTAAGTTTGTAACTTAAAACAGGAAAGTTGGATTGGAAAATGTAGAATAAATATGAGAGTAATTCTGTGAAATCTAATTTCCTTTTTTTAAATTATACAAAAATAGTTAATA
>NZ_JAZGJN010000199.1:0-17175 GCF_038085095.1 Photorhabdus sp. P32
CCTTATTAAGAACTTATTTAATATTATTAAATTAAGGAAAAAGAAAAAGTGAGTTTTATTATCTTCGCTTATAAAAAAACAGGTTATTAATGATAAAAATACGAAATTATATAAATTCAATTTCCATTGACATTATAAATCAACAAATTATATATACCAAGTTAAGCTTTCCATATTGTAGATAAAATTCCATTAAAGTTATTTAATTTTCTATTCCAGCTATGAAAATTATTGCCAATTTATATCAGATTCATCTACTTTAACAATCTTATATGAAAGCCAACAGTTTATGGTCATTAAACAAAACACACATGAGAAAGTGTAATGCGATCAACTCCCTTATATCAACTCCTTTATATCAGCTACATAGGACACCAACAGTATGAGTATGTTGGCCCCCTTACTTGAAGCTCGTCAACCCAACAAAACTCCGCAGTGTTCGGCCTGATGAAAACGATAACAATAGCAGAACATCAGCTTTATACATACAACGAAATAATTTCTTATGGATAGAATAAACAGGTAATACATTTTCCTAAATAAATTGCAGAAAATTATTATAGCTCTTACCAGAATCATCAAGAAATGCTAAAGTTGAACTATATGAATATTTCAAATGAGCGTGCCTATGATCCAGGAAAAACGTGTTATTCGTCGAATCCAGTCTGGTGGTTGTGCGATCCACTGCCAGGATTGCAGTATTAGCCAGCTATGCATTCCTTTTACCCTGAATGAGCACGAGCTCGATCAGCTTGATAATATCATTGAGCGTAAGAAACCTATCCAGAAAGGCCAAACGTTATTTAAAGCAGGCGATGAGTTGAAATCTCTTTATGCTATCCGTTCTGGCACAATTAAAAGCTACACCATCACGGAAGAAGGTGATGAGCAAATTACAGGTTTCCACCTCGCAGGGGATTTAGTCGGTTTTGACGCTATCCTCAACACTCAGCATCCAAGTTTTGCTCAGGCCCTGGAAACATCAATGGTCTGTGAAATTCCGTTTGAAACACTCGATGATCTGTCCGGTAAAATGCCTAATCTCCGTCAACAAATGATGCGCTTGATGAGTGGGGAAATTAAAGGCGACCAAGAAATGATATTGTTGTTATCTAAGAAAAACGCCGAAGAACGATTAGCCGCATTCATTTATAATCTCTCTCATCGTTTCGCTCAACGTGGTTTCTCACCAAGAGAATTCCGTTTAACCATGACTCGCAGTGATATTGGTAATTACCTGGGTTTAACGGTTGAAACTATTAGTCGTCTGCTTGGGCGTTTCCAGAAAAACGATATTCTCGGTGTAAAAGGCAAATACATCACGATTGAAGATATGGATAAATTGTCTGAGTTAGTCGGAAAAAAATCTGTTTCAATTTCCTAATCTTAAAACCAGATCACCCTATTTTGTTGATCTGGTTCTCCTCTGACCTGTTCGGTTTGCTTATATTGGTTTATCTTTAGTATTGAAACGTGATATTGAAGCGTGTTTTGTCTAGCCTCTGTGAGGATACCATTATGGCAAACTATCAAAACCTTTTAGTTGTAATTGACCCAAGTCAGGACGATCAACCGGCATTAAGACGCGCAGTTTATATAGTGCAACGCAACGGCGGCCGGATTAAAGCTTTCTTGCCCATTTATGATCTCTCTTATGAAATGACCACCTTACTCTCCCCAGAAGAAGGCAGCGCTATGCGTAAAGGTGTGACCAGCCAACGCACCGCCTGGCTTAAACAACAAGCGTACTACTATCTGGAAGCCGGTATTGATATTGAAATAAAAGTGGTATGGCATAATCGACCTTATGAAGCGATTATCCAAGAGGTCATTACAGATAATCATGATTTACTTCTGAAAATGACGCATAAACATGACAAACTAGGCTCCTTGATTTTCACCCCACTTGACTGGCAGTTACTCCGCAAATGCCCATGTCCGGTATGGATGGTAAAAGATCAGATATGGCCGGACCAAGGCTCGGTTGTCGTCGCGGTTAATTTGTCTAATGAAGAATCATATCATCATGAACTGAACCTGAAACTGGTTAGGGAAACTCAGGAACTGGCAAACCAGGTAATGAAAAACCCGGAAATTCATTTGGTCAGCGCTTACCCTGTCGCACCACTGAATATCGCTATTGAGCTACCCGATTTTGACCCAAGTGTTTATAACCATGCTCTGCGTGGTCAGCATCTTATCGCCATGAAAGAATTACGCCAAAAATTCTGCATTGATGAAAAATATACTCATATCCATGAAGGACTACCGGAGAGTGTTATTCCTCAAATGTGTGATGAGATGAATGCGGGCATTATTGTTCTTGGCGTCCTCGGCAGAACTGGGCTGTCCGCTGCTTTTCTGGGAAATACCGCAGAACATGTGATCGACCATCTTAAATGTGACATTCTGACCATCAAACCTGATGGTTTTGAATGTCCAATTAAAGCCGCTAAAGAGTGATAGTAACAGTATGATAAATATTCATTTGGCGATAAAACCCGAAACAGATTTTCTTCCCGAGTTTTATCGCCAGATAAACGGCTCAGGCAGCGTAACACCCAGGATCTCCTCACGGGCTATACGCCAGAAAAGGCGAATACCCGCTTTAACTTGATGAGTTTCTTTTCCCAACACCTTAAAGATTAAACCACACTGATTAGGTAGACGACTGGTACCACTCGCGATACCCGTTTCAGCATCGTACTGAGGAGTCATGCGTGCCAGAATACGATCATGGTGAACCTGAGGTGTCAGCAAGATCACATTGCCGAATACATGAAACGGCCCCATCACCCCCACACTGTTTAATGGCTGCTTTTTAGGCTCCAGTACATAACGCTCTGCAAACAATACTTTGCCATCAAAATCAGTTGCCGTAATACGTGATGAGTAAACATCAAATTTAAACCCCTGATCAGCAAGGTGGTATTTGCGACCGGACATCACAATTTCAGAATAAATTAGTGTGGCTGTCGGATGAATGGTTATCTGAGTGTCGGTAATAAACCGAGAGCCACTATGAGGAATAACCGGATCGGGCATCATTTCCAGATAGCCTCCCTGCTCTATCTGGATAGTTTGCACTTGCGCCGCGTAGTTATTCACCATCGAATGAATCTTAGTCGCTGATTGGGTCGTGACATGACCAAACGCCTCTGGAGCGACATGAATGTCCAGCGCCAATCTATCTCCTTGCAGGATACATCCCGACGTGGAGATCATAAATACGCACGGCATCTGCGGTAGCGCCTCATCCCAATACAGCGCCCGCTGTACCAAATAAGGAACCCGGCGTTGCATTTGCGCCAAAATGCTCCGATCGCCACGCCGGGCAAATCCCAACCGCAGATAACCACTTTTACCGACATCACCGCTTGCCATCTGCGGCGGCTCATCCTGGAATCGTGCAAGTTCCGGCGCGTTGATGCCAAGATTATTCGCCCGTTGACACACTTCTCCAATATTTTGCGGCGAGCTGGTGGAGGTCATTGCGTCGCCTGTAATGAATGAGTGAACAGGAAATCACGCATGATCATATTTACCAATGTTTCGACACCTTCACCGGTTTTGCAATTGGTCAGGATATAAGGGCGCTGACCACGCACAACTTGAGTGTCATGTTCCATCACCGCCAGGCTGGCGCCAACATAAGGCGCTAAATCAATTTTGTTGATCACCAGAATATCGGCCTGTACCAAACCCGGTCCGTTCTTACGCGGAATTTTCTCCCCTTCAGCGACATCAATCACATAAATATAAAAATCTGCCAACGCCGGACTAAAAGTGAGTGTCAGGTTATCACCACCACTTTCAATCAACACAACATCGCTGTCAGGAAAACGCGCTTCCATCTCCTCTACCGCCGCAATATTCATACTGGGATCTTCTCGCACCGCGGTATGAGGACAAGCGCCGGTTTCCACACCAAGTATCTTTTCTTCATCTAAAATGCCTTTCAAGGTACGTTTAACCTGTTTAGCATCCTCAGTAGTAACAATATCATTGGTGATAATCAGAGGTTTTATTCCGCGCTGAATCAAGATAGGTGTGATCACTTCAATAACGGCAGTCTTGCCAGAACCCACCGGACCGCCAATACCAATTCGGGTAATTTTTTTCACAGAGATTTCCTCACACATGTAAGAAGTGGTTAAAAGCGATATCAGGAGCAAGTTAGTTACTGAACAGCCGAGTAAATGCGCTAACGTGCAGTGCTGCCAGAACATCGGTCATAGGCGCATACGATGTCATCTGCTCAATCCCCCCTTTTTCCGCCTCATCGCAAAACAGTTCAATATCCTGATTCAATGAGAACAAGATACGTTGAATTTCAATATGGGTAACACGCATCAGGCGTATAGCCGCACTAAGTATCGTCATCGCAACGCCATATTGATGCATGACGATCACTTCACGTGGAGCAGCACCCAATGCGCTCATGACGACCGCCAAAGTAATCGGATAGGTACCTGCGGCAATATCGCTCTTTATTTGTGCTAACCACCATGCAATTAACGACTCACCGGTAACTTCAACTGCCATTTCCGCTAACTTTTTCCCCATCCGCGTAACCATAGTGCGACTTTCTTCATTTAGTTTTCGGTTAAATACTGCCCAATCATAGGAGATAGCGGCATCATGTTGCCCACAATTCAATGCCTGACACGCGGCAACTACTGCGCGGCCATCACTACTTACCGCCTGTAACAACGCTGTTCGCGTAAATTCGCTTAACGTTGCCACGTCATACACGATTTTGCTCTGAATGGCTGATTCCAGACCGTTCGAAAAAGAAAATGCGCCAACAGGCAGCACTGAATCAGCAAACTGCATGATTCTAATTAGGCGGAGCGCATTCATTTTAGTTTGATCACATGCTGGTTCAGAAATGTATTATCGACATGAACGTGTGTCGCGGAATCCTCTGCACCGCCGAATAATAAGCGAGCCTCTGAGTTGTTAAGAGAAGGCAATATTTCTTCGCCTTTAACAAAGGAGTAAGGCAATGCATGAAAACCGTGAGTTTTCATGACTGAATCCATGACCTTAGTTGACACTGTCAGCGGAATATAAATCTGGTTATTTTTAATCACTGACTTCCAATGCTGGTTACCTAAAGCATGGCCAAGTTCAAA
Source organism: Photorhabdus sp. P32 (assembly GCF_038085095.1). Classification (NCBI taxonomy): domain Bacteria; kingdom Pseudomonadati; phylum Pseudomonadota; class Gammaproteobacteria; order Enterobacterales; family Morganellaceae; genus Photorhabdus; species Photorhabdus sp. P32. The sequence goes on from NZ_JAZGJN010000199.1 coordinate 5,139, forward strand.
GCTGGTTTTCATTACCGTCTCCAAATCTAATGACAGCAATGATTTCAGATGAATAACCATCACATCACGCAAGCTCATTTGAACAATAACCGCCAACCCTTTAGCTTCGTCCCACAGTAAAACGTCGCCATCAGACAATACCTGATGGCGGTCAAGGGAAATGCCTAAATCCAATCCGTTAAGGGTGGATTTACGACAACGACTTTTTTGCGCTTCCCATTGCGAAAGCACCAAGATATCCGGCGAGATCCCCTGCAAGCGATCTCGCCAGAAAACATCCTTTTTGGCATTACCAAGAATCTGTTCAATAACAATCATAAGATAATCCTCTGAACGCATGGATCGGTTAATCCGGCCAGAAAAATATTCTCTGACCGGCAGTAAAAAATAGATTAACTAAAGAAGTAGCGCTGATTGAGCGCGACTGTCCTGACCGGTTTTACTGTGGCATATTCACCATTCACCTTGACAGCAAAGGTTTCAGCATCCACTTCAATAGCGGGCGTTTCAGCATTACGCACCATATCTTTCTTAGAAATAGCCCGGCAATTGCGCACCGCCATAACTTGACGTTCCAAACCAAGGCTCTCTTTTACCCCCAGTTCCATTGCCGCCTGTGATACAAAAGTGACACAGGTTTCCTGAAGGGTTTTTCCCAATGCGCCAAACATCGGGCGATAAAATGTCGGTTGCGGCGTCGGGAGTGAAGCATTTGGATCTCCCATCACCGCCCAATTAATCATACCGCCCTTGATGACCAACTTAGGCTTTACGCCAAAGAAACGGGGTTCCCACAACACCAGATCAGCCATTTTTCCCACTTCAACCGAACCGAGCACGTGACTTATTCCCTGAGCAATGGCCGGGTTAATCGTAATTTTGGCGACGTAACGTAACACACGGAAATTATCGTTATATGCTGCATCTTCCGGCAACTTGCCACGTGCCGCTTTCATGGCATGAGCAGTTTGCATCACCCGCAGCCAGTTTTCCCCCACTCGCCCCATCGCCTGGGAATCACTGGAAAACATCGACAGTACGCCCATATCGTGCAAAACATTCTCCGCAGCAATAGTCTCTGGACGTACACGGCTTTCCGAAAATGCTACATCAGCCGGTACTTTAGGATTAAGGTTATGGCAAACCATAATCATATCAAACAGTTCTGCCTGACTATTGATACCGTAAGGCAGCGTAGGATTGGTGGAACTGGGCAACACATTCATCTGGCTGGCAACTTTAATGATATCCGGCGCATGTCCGCCGCCGGCGCCTTCGGTGTGGAAAGTATGAATGGTGCGACCTTCAAAAGCATCAATGGTGTCCTCAACATAACCGCCTTCATTTAGGCTATCGGTATGTACTGCCACCTGGACATCCATTTCATCCGCTACACGTAAAGCATTACGCAACGCCGAATTAGTCGCGCCCCAGTCCTCATGCACTTTCAACCCGGCAACACCCGCCTTGATCTGCTCAACCAAAGGCATTGCCGCCGCCGCATGGCCTTTTCCCAAAATACCTACGTTAACCGGTAAACTTTCAAAAGCACGCAACATGCGGTGGATATGCCACGGACCGGCGGTAACAGTGGTGCCATTAGTGCCATCAGTGGGGCCTACGCCCCCGCCAAAGAACGTCGTCACACCATTGGATAAAGCATGTTCAGCCTGTTGAGGAGAAATAAAATGAATATGAGTGTCAATGCCAGCAGCCGTGAGGATGAGATGCTCGCCAGATATAGCATCAGTACTAACGCCAACCACCATACCGGGAGTAACACCATTCATCATGTTAGGGTTACCACTTTTACCTATCCCGACAATGCGTCCCCCTTTTATACCGACATCCGCTTTAATCACGCCTTGCCGAGCATCCAAAATAGTGACGCTGGTAATCACCAAATCCAAGACGTTTTCGCTGGTCATACGGTTATCCGCACCCATACCATCACGCAGCGATTTACCTCCGCCATAAACCGATTCATCACCATAGCCACGCAGATCTTTCTCAATTTCAATAAATAGATTGGTATCACCCAAGCGGATCTTATCGCCAGTCGTGGGGCCAAAAAGACCTACATATTCCTGTCGGGAAATGGTTGGCATAGTTTATTCCTTTGTTCGAAAGATTTTCCGACGTTTGTCAACTCTACCTTGAATTTATTCGATAACCTTATAACCCAAATTCTATTACCCAGCATGCAACCAGGTTTTTTCTTCCTGCTCATCAATGGCAACCTGGCTTTTACCTGCCCAACCATCGACTAAGTTATTAAATCCATAAACGTTTTGTTTCCCACCAATCGGGATTAATGACACCTCGATTTCATCACCGGGTTCAAAACGGATTGCCGTTGTCGCCGTGATATTAAGTCGTTTACCAAATGCCGCTGCACGATTAAATTGCAAGGCTTTATTGACCTCAAAAAAGTGGAAATGAGATCCCACTTGAATAGGACGATCACCTGAATTACGAACTTTTAATTGAATAACTGGACAATCTTCATTAAAGGAGATCGGGTCTTTAGCCAGAATATACCCCCCCAATGGAGTAATATCTTCTTTATTATTTTTTTCCATCGGAAAATCTCCACGTTAAGACGCGAGCCAAAACATAAACTAATATTTTGTCTAGATAATTTTTCCTACTATTTATAATTTATTTAAACAATTATTGAATGGGATCATGCACCGTAACTAAACGACTGCCATCAGTAAATATTGCTTCAACCTGCACATGCGGAATAAGATCAGCCACGCCATCCATCACATCTTCTTTAGTCAGAACATGCCTAGAATCATCCATCACTTCTTCCAATGTTTTTCCCTCTCTAGCGCCTTCCAATGCCGCCGCAGTAATAATCGCGACGGCTTCAGGATAATTGAGTTTTAAGCCGCGAGACTTACGCTTTAATGCGACATCAGCCAGTGTATATACCATAAGTTTTTCGATTTCCCTTGGCGTTAATTGCATAAAACCTCCTAATCATTAGTTATTCCATACGGTCACACTGCTATGTCAATATATAACTTAATACGATTTTTCCAATAGACTTTATTCAAAAGCTGCTGTCCCTATCCGAATATTGATTTAGATAATCTTTTAGTAAAAAAGCTTTGACACAAAGACCATAATATGTCAATTAAGATCATTCTTCTCAACACAGGTTAGTCCTCTTACCTCTTATTTAAATTTATCCAAGGTAATATTACAAGCTGATTAGTATGCCTACGTCGTAAAAAAATTATAGGTCATGAAGTCAGAAAATACTTACTGTTTTTTTGAACTTCTAACAATACCCCGTAAGGCGGGTTTTACATTTACAGATTTGCAGGTATTCCATATTATGAATAATCTAACGGATAAAAAACGTGCTGTATCTCTTCTTGTTGTTCTGATTGTCGCCAATGTACTTGCCTGGGTTTGGGCATTTATCGCTTTTCGTCATCATGCGATTATGATGGGGGCAGCCCTACTGGCTTACGGTTATGGATTGCGCCATGCGGTGGATGCTGATCATATCGCCGCAATTGATAACGTCACCCGTAAATTGATGCAACAGGGTAAATCACCGATTGCCGTCGGTGCTTTCTTTTCTCTTGGGCACTCTACCATTGTTATTCTGGCTTGCTTCGCCATCGTTCTAACCTCTATGGCGTTTAAAGATCAAATGGGCTGGGTTCATGATTATGGCGGCATTGTCGGTACCTTAGTTTCTGCCTGTTTTCTGCTAGCAATAGCGCTGATTAATTTGCTGATATTAAAAAGCGTTTATCAGAAGTTTCAAGAGCTCAAACGTGGCAGAAATCTGGCTAAAAGTGATTTAACTGAGCTGGAAGCAACGCCGGGGGGGATCATGACGCGCCTGTTTCACTCAGTCTTCCGGCTGGTAAGCAAAAGCTGGCATATGTATTTGGTCGGTTTTCTGTTTGGATTGGGCTTCGACACCGCGACCGAAGTTGGGCTATTAAGTATATCTGCCGCCGGTTCTCTCAGTGGACTTCCTCTGTGGTCGTTGATGGTATTCCCGGCGCTATTTACCAGCGGTATGGCGCTCATTGACTCACTGGATAATTTTGTGATGGTGGGAGCCTATGGTTGGGCGTTTTCCCAACCGACACGCAAACTCTATTACAACATGACCATTACAGCAGCTTCCGTTGCCGTAGCGCTGTTCATTGGTGGATTGGAAGCGCTTGGACTTATTGCTGAACAATGGGATTTGCACGGCGTTTTCTGGGACACCATTGGGACATTAAACGATAACATGGGCAATGTTGGTTTTTGGGTCGTCGGGATTTTTATTCTGTTCTGGACATTATCTGTGATGAATTACCGCTGGCGGGGGTACGATACGCTGGAAATTAAATAACAAACGCAGAACTCCTTACATCTTACATATCGTGCGATGTATTACATCCCGAAACGTTGCTATTCTTACTTCCCAATGGCAACGTTTATTTTATTAGTGACATTTGTAGAAAGATTATGCATAAACAAACTAATACTCTGAAATCCAGACAACAATTTTTACGTGATGCAGAAAACGCTTGGTTAGAATATGAAGCTACCGGCTTGCATTTAACTGGCAATGAACTTTCTGACTGTTTAGACGCTATTGCACGTGGCGAGGATAAGGATCTCCCTGAATGCCACCTGTAGTCTGGCACTAAAGGATAAGTTTGGTTGAGGGTTAGAAATTACTCCAACTTACTCTGTCTCTCAATCAGGATATGATTGAGAGACAGCAAAACTTAACCAGAGTTTTGTAAGTTAAAACGATAGAAAATCACAGTGCGCGCAGGATTGCCTCCACACTCGCTTTCGCATCACCGAACAACATCTGACTGTTGTCTTTAAAGAACAATGGGTTTTGCACACCAGCGTAACCTGTGTTCATAGAACGTTTGAACACAACAACATTTTGTGCTTTCCAGACTTCTAAAACGGGCATACCCGCAATTGGACTGTTGGGATCTTCCTGTGCCGCAGGGTTAACAGTGTCGTTGGCGCCAATGACCAACACAGTATCGGTATCAGAGAAATCATCATTGATTTCATCCATTTCCATAACAACGTCGTAAGGCACTTTCGCTTCTGCTAACAGCACGTTCATATGCCCAGGCAAACGTCCCGCAACGGGATGAATACCAAAGCGGACATTAACTCCCTTCTCACGCAGTTTAGCTGTGATGTCATGTACCGGATATTGCGCCTGTGCAACAGCCATACCGTATCCCGGCGTGATGATAACCGAAGTTGAGTTTTTCAATAGTTCAGCAACGTCTTCCGCTGTGGTTTCGTGGTACTCGCCCATCTCCTGTTCATCACCGGTTGAAGAACCATCCGTACCAAACCCGCCGGCAATCACACTGATAAAAGAGCGGTTCATGGCCTTACACATGATGTAAGAGAGAATCGCCCCCGAAGACCCCACCAGTGCCCCCGTTACAATCAACAAATCATTGCTCAGCATGAAACCCGCTGCGGCGGCGGCCCAACCCGAATAGGAGTTCAGCATTGAAACCACCACTGGCATATCCGCACCACCGATGGAAGCAACCAAATGCCAACCAAACGCCAATGCGATTGCTGTCATGAGCAACAACGTGAACACTTGCAGGCCCGTACTTTCCGTTTTCACAAAGGTAATTAACAGCACAAAGGAGATAACAAGCGCTGCAAGGTTTAATTTATGACGATTTGGCAACATCAACGGCTTAGAGGACATTTTTCCACATAACTTACCAAATGCCACAACAGAACCGGTGAAGGTAACCGCACCAATGAAAACGCCCAGGAAAACTTCTGTCAGATGGATATTTTCCATCACGGGTTCTGCAAAACTATCGTGAGCAATAAAGCTATTAAAACCGACCAGTACAGCGGCCAAACCAACAAAACTGTGCAGAATAGCAACCAATTCCGGCATTTCAGTCATTTCAACTCTATTTGCCAGACGAATACCAATCACCGCACCGATCACCATCGCCAGAATAACCCAAACAACATTCCCAGTATCAGGCCCGAAAATAGTCGCAATCAATGCAATTGCCATCCCGGTGACACCAAAAATATTTCCGCGTTTAGAACTCTCATGACGAGATAAACCTGCTAGGCTGAAAATAAATAAAATGGCGGCAACAATATAGGCTGCTGTAACGACTCCACTCGACATTAGTTACCCCTTAGTCCTTACGAAACATTTTCAGCATACGTTGAGTGACAGTGAAGCCACCGAAGATATTAATGCTGGCAATAAGAACAGCAATAAATGAGAAGAAACTTACCCATCCGCCATCGCCAATTTGTAATAACGCCCCAACGACAATAATCCCTGAAATGGCATTAGTGACCGACATTAACGGTGTATGCAACGCATGGCTGACATTCCAAACCACGTAATAACCCACCACACAAGCCAATGCGAAAACAGTAAAGTGAGATAAGAATTCTTTTGGCGCAGCATTGGCTAACCAACCGAACAAGATAACCGCCAATGCCAATAAACCATATTTCGACCAAGGTGAAACAGGTTTCGCCGCTGGCTTTTCTGCTTTAATTGATGCCGGTTTTGCCTGCGGCTGGGCCGAAACTTGAATGGGTGGCGCCGGCCAGGTAATTTCGCCCTCTTTGACGACTGTCACGCCACGAATAACAACATCGTCAAAATCAATATTGATTTCGCCATTTTTCTCTTTGCACAGTAATTTCAGCAAATTAACCAGGTTAGTGCCGTAGAGTTGTGAAGATTGTGTTGGCAAGCGGCTTGGCAAATCTGTGTAACCAATAATTTTCACTCCATTTGCAGTAACAACTAATTTATCTGCTTGCGTTAATTCGCAGTTTCCTCCCGTCTGAGCGGCCAGATCAACAATCACACTACCCGGCTTCATGGATTCAACCATCTCTTTGGTGATAAGACGTGGAGCCGGTTTTCCCGGAATAAGCGCCGTCGTCACAATAATGTCAACTTCTTTTGCCTGTTCAGCAAAAAGCGCCATCTCCGCTTTAATGAAGGCTTCAGACATGACTTTTGCATATCCGTCGCCACTACCGGCCTCTTCTTCAAAATTCAGCTCAAGAAACTCTGCTCCCATGCTCTGAATTTGCTCTTTAACTTCAGGACGAGTATCAAATGCACGAACAATCGCGCCCAGACTACCCGCAGCGCCCACCGCAGCTAAACCGGCAACACCAGCGCCAATAATCATCACCTTGGCTGGCGGGACTTTTCCTGCCGCAGTAATCTGACCAGTAAAGAAACGGCCAAATTCGTGAGCTGCTTCGACTATTGCGCGATAACCGGCAATATTTGCCATAGAACTCAACGCATCCAGAGATTGCGCTCTGGAAATACGCGGTACTGAATCCATCGCCAACACCGTGACTTTGCGGTCTGATAACTTCTGCATTAACTCAGGGTTTTGTGCCGGCCAAACAAAACTAACCAACGTACTCCCTTCTTTCATTAATGCTATTTCGTCATCCTCAGGAGCATTAACCTTTAAAATAATATCTGAACGCCAAATATTATGACGATCAGTAATTTCAGCGCCTACTTGTTGGTAAGCACTATCCTCAAAGCTGGCTAAATGCCCTGCTCCATTCTCAACAACGACATTAAATCCCAATTTCAGCAGGTGTTCCACTGTGTTCGGTGTGGCTGCAACACGTGCTTCATTGACAAGTCGCTCCTTCGGTACACCAATACGCATAATGTTCCCTTCCTAAAGCCTAAGATTAATGATGATTATTGCTTGCTACAGTCGATTTAGCGACTAAATTAACTTTATTACTGCTATCAGTAAAATCTATCAACAAATATTTTGATAACCAACTGAAAATATTATCGGTGATCGATCGCTAATAGGTAAAAAAATAACTAAGTGGTATTACCGGTGCAAAGCGCACTTTTAACTGGAACACTCCCTATGTTGATAAAAACTTATGACGCCCTATTCTATAAACTTGCATTCATTCATACTGATAGCATAAATTCGTGGGACATTAGCTATTATTACATGTAATAATTACCGGCTATGTGATACACAGCCATGTTCAGCAAGTTACAACTATTATTTAATGCGCAAGGTGGAAGGATTTTTTATGAAGCTGAAAACAACGATCATTGCAGCAGCGGTATTCTCATTAACGGGTATTACCACTGTTCAAGCAGCTCAGGAGTTATCCCCGGAGAAAGCAGCAGAATTGAAACCGTTTAAACGTATTACGGTTACCGGCCCTTTTAATGCCATTTATGAAGCTGCCGATGCAGTTTCCCGTCGTGCAGACAAAATGGGGGCAGATGGGTTTTATATTCAAAGCCTTGACGATCTAAATAATAGTGGCAACCTGCGCGTTATAGCGGATCTATATCACAAAGATGCAGAGAAAATTGACAATTCACCTAAATACCGTCTGTTTCGCGGCATCAAAGAATTACCTAAAACAGAAGCTGTAACGCTGGAACCATTCGATACAGTCACTATCAGCGGCTTTTACGACAATGAGCCCGATTTGAAGGAAGTCATTGCAAAAGAAGCCAAGAAAAAAGGCGCAGCGGCTTTTTTTATTGTTCGCCAGGTTGCAATGAATGATGGCGGTAATCAAACAGTTACAGCTTATGTTTATAAGGATGATGCGCCAAAACGCCAAATTCAGACTGATGAAGCTGTTATCCCGGTAGATTCCGATTCTGGACGCACTGCGTTGGCTGCTGGTGGCGAATCGGCTAAGAAAGTAGAAATTCCTGGTTTAGCCTCTTCAACTTCAACCAGTAATTCTGTTGGCCGTTTCTTTGAAACCCAGTATTCTAAAGGTGAACGTTACACGGTAACTCTTCCTGACGGTACGAAAATTCAAGAATTAAATAAAATCAGTGCTGCTCAAATGGTCCCTTTTGATTCCATCACCTTTTCAGGTTACTACAACAGCATGCCTGATGTTTCCTATGAAGTTGCTAAACGTGCTGCGGCTAAAGGTGCTAAGTACTATCATATTACCCGTGAATGGCAATCCAGTGGCGGAACCTCCACTATCAGTGCAGATCTGTTCAAATAACCAAAAAACAAAAAAAGGCACACATGATAATCATATGTGCTTTTTTTACTTATATACCCGTTATCTTTCAAGCTGCTTCTTTGTTGGCTGCACTCACTCACCCCGGTCACATAGTTATCTATGCTCCCGGGGATTCGCTCCCTTGCCGTCGCGATGCATCTTGAAATCCATTGGGTATAAAAATAATGAAGTTCTTCAAATTAGTCAGCGGATTCTAACTTCGAACCGATACAATCAATAGCGTTCTGTATCGTCACTATTTTTTCCGCTTCTTCATCATCAATAGTTATTCCGAAATGCTCTTCCAGAGCCATAATCAGTTCAACATTATCTAACGAGTCGGCACCTAATTCCTCAAATGTTTGTGTATTAAGAATCTGGGTTTCAGGTATTCCAAGTTGTTCTGCAACAACACTCTTGACACGATTCTCTAAATTTTCCACGCTGTATTTTCCTAGATGTACCAATTACGAGGGGAAACGGGTTGTTTCCCCATTCTTCATTAACACTAAGATTAAATATTTACACGACAGTCAAGTGCATGAATGCCCCGGTGAATCTGGCACTTTCAGGGATAAAACATAACAGACGCTGATCTTTCTTCAATTTACCCGACTTCATAAGCTCATCCAACATGATATAAATAGAAGCCGATCCGGTATTTCCTTTCATTGTTAAGTTAGTAAACCAACGCTCTTGTTCAATACCAAAATTAATATCTTCAAGACCCTGGGCAAATTTCATGCGGAAATATTCAGATGAGTAATGAGGCAAGAACCAATCAATAGATTCTGCCGATAAGTTACGATCAGCAACTATCCGTCTCAATGGTTCGGTAAGTGTGTATTTAACGACCCTTTCATTTAAATATCTAACATCTTGTTTGATGCAGAAAACAGAATATGCAAGCCAATCAGCCTGATCCATTTGTGACCAGCCTTTCAAACTGCCATCTGCTAATTTTTCTCCACCTGAGTACATACAGGTCTCTTGCTCATTAGCAAAAGAGTAAATATCTATCCAGTCAATTCGTAATGAAACACCATCAGGTCGAGGTTTGTTTTCAAGTAAAGCAGCGCCGGCGCCATCAGAAAGCATCCAACGCAGAAAATCTTTTTCAAAAGCGATTTCAGGGCGTCGTTCCAGTTCTGCAACCCGAGCTTCGTTTTCGCTCTGGAAATTGCGGGCATGCAATACAGTGGAAGGTACTTCCGACGTTGTTGAAACCGCGTTACTTGTCGTTCCTGAGAGAACGGACAAATAAGCATATTTCATCGCTGTCATACCCGCAGCACACGCACCGGAAGTTGAGATAACTTCACATGGTTTATTTTTGATCTCTCCATGAACCATGACACCGTGACCTGGTATAATTTGATCAGGAGTCCCACTGCTTGCTGCCAAACTTTGCATATCACTTAAAGAAAAATGTTCATCAACCAAACCTTTTATTGCTTCAGCCGCTAATTGAGCAGATGTATAAGTTGCCTCGCCTGTCTCCGGATCTAGGGCATAATGGCGATATTTGATACCATTATTACGAAGGACTATATGGCGAGATCTTGATGGACGGCCACCAACAAAACCAAGAACAGATTCCATTGTATTATTATCTATCGGGTTTCCCGGCATAAACGCGGAAACTTTAGTGATATAAACGTTGTTACTCATTTACTTATTTATCTCCTTATCATCATAGCGGGCAGAACCTGAAGGTTGTTCATAGTATTTCTGTAATTCATTAAGACGCTCTTTAAGTAATGGGGCAAGCAAACGGCGAACAACCACTGAAATAGGAAAAACAACTAGCACCATCAATATCAAATAGGTTACAAACAACGCTAATAAAGAGCGTCTTACCCATATTCCTCGTTTGCCTACACGGCAAATCAACCCAGACCAAAATCTAAATCCTCGATGCGCCGCACGTTCACCGAAAATAAAAGCTTGATCGACAACCGCCGCTCCCAGACCTTTCAACATTGGAGCATCAAGTTTCTCTTTATCCGTTTTGAGCGCTGCCAACAATGCATCGCCAAAACGTGTAGCATCTTTAACGTCTTCCTCCGATACGCCTGCCCGCGGTAAGCTAGGAAATGGCTGTCTTCTTCCTGTCATTAGCCATATCGGAGTTGTGAATACTGTTGCAAAAAAGTTTGCTTTATCAACAAAAACCACGTTATCGCGCAAATACGCTCCACTTTCATGCAACAATCTTTTGACAGTTTCCTGAGCTATTAACCACATATTTCGGCAAGCAATAACTGTCACTACCGGTCGGCCATTAAGTAAACGCTTTCCTTCTTTACTCTTAAGAAATGCGGTTATCGGAGGAGCTGGCGATAAATACCAAACCTGATAGCCTAATATGACCAAATCAAAAGGTTCTTCGTCTTCCAGATTCAAAGGCGCTAGCTCAGGCGGATGTAACTGCACTGTTTCTGGGAAAACATCAACAAATTTGGAAAACTTCCAGGGAAACGCAAATTCTGGAATCGGTTTCAGAACAACTTCACGGATGTATATCTCGTCAGACTCTTGCAGGGGTGAGATTAAACTTTTTACCACCTCGATCAATTGGCCGCTTTGGGAATACGACACTACAAGAACACGTTTCATATGTTCTAACCTTTATGAATATTTAATACTGAGCCATTCATCGGCACCTAAAAGATAAGAATTTGAATGACAGTTGTCCTCTAACCATCTGAGAATATTTTTTGGCATATGCACATATAATCATTCCTGAAAATTAAAAACATATACAAGAAAATAAGTTAATAAATGGCAGAGTAATATTTTCACAAACAATATAAATCAAAGCAGTCGTTGTCAACATGATTTTTTTATTTTTATATAAGATTAGTTTTATATCACATTGTAGAAAACTAATTAGTTACTCATGAAAAAAATTAATAAAAAATACATTAACTTAAATATAAAATTAACAACACCAATTAAAACAAAAAAA
>NZ_JAZGJN010000200.1:0-18148 GCF_038085095.1 Photorhabdus sp. P32
CATAATATTATAAAAATATCGACAAGCTTCATAAATATATATACTTGTTAAAGATTATCGCAACTCAATTCAATTACCATAAATAATAACTTTTTCACTTAAATAGTAGGTTATTCCACATAATAACCTACTTTTACTTTTGTTTTATATTTTATCCAGGCAAAACTGATGTGGTTAACCGAGAGGTACAGCACAAATGTTGCCGCTCATCAAAAATATCAATTCGCCACACTTGGTGATTGCGGCCAATATGAAGAGGTTTACACACACCTTTCACTTCACCACTACGAACCGACCGAATATGGTTAGCATTGATTTCCAGCCCAACAACTTTTTTCTCACCTTCGGAACAGAGATACCCAGCTAACGAACCGAGTGATTCTGCCAGCACAACAGATGCCCCGCCATGCAATAAACCAAATGGCTGACGGGTGCGATGATCAACCGGCATTGTGCCTTCAATATAGTCATCACCGATATGCGTGATTTTTATGCCCAGATGGCCCATCATACATTGGCTATTTACTTGATTCAGGCTATCCAGTCCAATATCACGTTTCCAAATCATGGGATTATCTCCAATAAAGCTTGCAACGGATGCTTAAGTACTTGCCCTTCTATCCGCTTAACCTGACTGCGGCAGGAATAACCGGAGCTTAGACAACGCTCCAATGGTAATTTCTGCAAGGCAGGTTGCCAGGATAATTTATAGATACCAATAGAGTGTTCTATGTTTTTGTTTTCATGACCATAGGTTCCAGCCATGCCACAGCAGCCTACACTGATATTATCCAGCTTGCTACCCAACCGATGGAAAATTTTTCCCCACTGTTGACTACTGCCCGGTAGCATAGTCACTTCGGTACAATGTCCAAATAGATACCATTTATCACCGGATCTTTCTTGATGGTCACTTTTCTCCGGTAAGGTATTAATCAACCATTCATGAACAAGCTGAACTTCAAACTTGCCACGCCGCTCTCCCAGAATTTCTTTATATTCGTCCCGGTAGCACAGTACCAGCGCTGGATCGACACCCACCATAGGAATACCCAACTCAGCAACCCGGTTCAGAAAATCTGACGTCTTTTTGGCTGTTTTAGCAAAACAAGATAAGAAACCTTTGATATGTTGTGCTTTGCCATTTGGAGAAAATGGCAGCAATACTGGTTTATATCCCAATTTTTCTACCAAACAGGCAAAATCAGCCACAACTTTAGCATCGTAATAGCTAGTGAACGGGTCCTGAACGATCAATACATGTTCGTTACGATGGGCTTGATCCATCTTTTCAAGCTGTTCCAATGTGGTCGAAAGCGCATAATGACCCGCCAGTTGTTGGTGCAGCGTCGGGCTGGATAACAAAGGTAAATCCACCATGCCGATAGTCCGGCGACTCAACGCCTGCACCCACGGCTGTTTCAGGAAGAAATTAAAGACTCGAGGGACCTTAGCCATTAATGGTGTGCTACTTTCCGCACTCGCCACGATATGATCACGTAAGGGGCGAAAATAGCGACCATGATATAACTCAAGAAAACGTGCCCGAAATGACGGAACATCAATTTTAATCGGGCACTGTGTTGAGCAAGCTTTGCACGCCAGACAACCAGACATTGCCTCTTTCACTTCGTGAGAAAAGTCATATTCCCCGCGCCATGCCTGCCAACTATTGCGAGTCTTCTCAATCAACCCACGCAAACTTGGTCGTTTTTGTTCTAACCCTTGTTTCAGTAACGTCGGGTCCACCCCTTGTTCAGTTAAAAGACGCAGCCATTCACGCACGAGCGTTGCACGTCCTTTCGGCGAATGGATACGCTGCTGACTCACTTTCATTGATGGACACATCGGACTTTTTGCATCGAAATTAAAACAGAGTCCATTCCCATTACACTCCATAGCGCCACGGAATGCATTCCTGACATTTACCGGAATTGTCCGGTCATAAGTTCCTCGCTTAACGGCATCGATTTTCATCATCGGGGCATCAACCCCCATCGGAGGACAAATTTTACCCGGATTCAAGCGGTTATCCGGGTCAAAGGCCGCCTTAATCCGGCGTAATTCTTTATACAAGATGCTACCGAAAAACGCTGGACTGTATTCAGCACGAAATCCTTTACCATGCTCTCCCCACAACAAACCACCATAACGCGCCGTAAGGCTGACAATTTCATCAGAAATCTGTTTCATCAGTATCTCTTGCTGAGGATCACACATATCCAGCGCTGGCCGAACATGCAACACCCCCGCATCCACATGACCAAACATACCATAATTGAGATGATGGCTATCCAATAGCTGTCGGAATTCCACAATGTAATCAGCAAGATATTGTGGCGGCACACATGTATCTTCCACAAAAGGAATCGGTTTCGCCGCGCCTTTACTGTTACCTAACAAGCCAACCGCTTTCTTGCGCATTGCATAAATACGCTCAATATCAGCTAACTCTCGGCAAATTTGATAACCAATAACCCCAGCTTGCTTGCTCTCCATCAGTTCATCAAGGCGCTGACAAAGTATTTCTACTTGCCGGTCTATCAAAGGTTGATCATCGCCACTGAATTCAACAATATTCAACCCCTGCATATCTTTGTTAGGAATATCCGTGATCAATTCCTTAACTGAATGCCAGACAATATCCTCACGCGCCAAATTCAGCACCTTGGAATCCACGGTTTCAACCGATAACGCCTTTGCTTCCACCATAAAAGGAGCATTACGCAATGCAGAATCAAATGAATCATATTTCACATTCACCAACCGCCTGACTTTTGGCAACGGGGTAATATCCAAAACCGCTTCGGTAATAAAAGCTAACGTTCCTTCTGAACCGGTTAAGATACGCCCCAAGTCAAATTTCTGCATATCATCACTGAAAACATGGCGCAAATCATAACCGGTCAGAAAACGATTAAGCTTAGGGAATTTTTCAACAATAAGTTCACGTTGCTCACGGCAACGACTAAGCACCGTGTTATAAATGCGACCGGTAACCGAATCTTCTTGCGCAATCGATTCCGCTTGAGCTATGTCCATAGCGCGGGTATCAAGTAATTCTCCCCCTAATAGAACTGCCCGCAGGCTAAGAACATGATCAGACGTTTTACCATAGACTAATGAACCCTGACCGGATGCATCAGTATTAATCATACCGCCCAATGTTGCACGGTTACTGGTTGAGAGCTCTGGTGAAAAGAAATAACCATATGGACGCAAATATTGGTTCAGTTGGTCTTTAATCACCCCCGCTTCAACTCTGACCCAACCTTGCTCCGGGTTAATCTCAAGGATACGATTCATATAACGGGACATATCCACCACAATACCGTCATTAAGCGCCTGACCATTTGTACCTGTACCACCGCCACGTGGCGTAAATGTCAAATTCTGATATTCTTTTTCACCTGCGACACGGGCCAGTAAAACCACATCTGCGCTGGATCGGGGGAAAACAACAGCCTGTGGTAAAAGTTGATAGATACTGTTATCTGTCGCCATTGTCAGACGATCGGCATAACTGCTGGCAACATCTCCGGTAAATCCTTGTTCCTTTAATGTATCCAAGAAACTCTGTGCGACCTCACTGACGTGCGGTGCTTGTGATATGCGTGGGATCATTATCGTTTTGACCCTTTTAAAATGAGTGTCCACATTGCTTTATTTATACTATCTTTGCATCAATGCCTTAATCAGCCGTAACCATTTACCACCGTTAACTGATTTGTCTGAGAAGGCAAGCGTTTACCTTATCATAATATTCACCTATTTTGAGTAACCTGTAGATAACATCCTATTTATTCATTATCTTTAGCGCCACTAAATCCCTGAGAGAAATTAACTTATGGACAAATCTCAACCGCATTATGACCTACCAAAGCTCTTCTTTACTTTAATTTTCTTGTCACTGTTAATTGTTACCAGTTTCTGGGTGATAAAGCCCTTTATCTTCGGTTTTGTCTGGGCAGGCATGGTTGTTATCGCCACCTGGCCATTATTAGAAAAACTACAGAACAGTTTATGGGGTAAACGCTGGATTGCCGTCTCCATCATGACGCTACTGCTCATTCTATTGTTTGTGATCCCTGTCGCATTACTGGTGAGTAGCTTATTGGAAAACAGCGCGCCATTAATCGAGTGGGCTAAATCCCCCTCCCATTTTCAGATACCGACAATGACCTGGCTGAATAGTATTCCTCTGGTTGGCGATAAACTTTACAGCGGTTGGAATGCACTCATTACTGATGGTGGAAATGCTCTGATAGCTAAAGTTCAACCTTATATTGGAGAAACAGCAACCTGGTTCTTTACTCAAGCGGCAAATGCCGGTCGCTTCGTATTCCATCTCGGTTTGATGGTGCTATTTAGCGTATTCTTATATCTGAAAGGCGAACAGGTGGCGCTAAGTATTCGCCATTTTGCCATTCGCCTGGCAAATAAACGCGGAGATGCCGCCATTCTGTTGGCAGCGCAATCTATCCGTGCCGTAGCGCTCGGCGTAGTAGTTACCGCGCTGGTTCAAGCCATTATCGGCGGCCTCGGCCTGGCTATTTCAGGCATTCCTTATGCTACTTTGCTGACAGTACTCATGTTTGTCTGCTGTGTCGCTCAGATTGGCCCATTATTGATTTTAGTTCCTGCTGTCGCCTGGCTTTACTGGACAGGTGATACAACCTGGGGAACCGTACTACTGGTCTGGAGCTGCATCGTAACAACAATGGATGGATTTCTTCGCCCATTTTTGATTCGTTTGGGCGCAGATTTACCTATGGCTCTGATATTAATAGGCGTTATTGGCGGAATACTCTCATTTGGCATGATTGGCTTATTTATCGGCCCCGTTGTATTAGCGGTTGCTTATCGTTTATTAGTCGCATGGATGCATGAAGTCCCAGAGCCTAAAAATGATTTAGCCGAAACTGAAAAATATCTGGAACAAGAATTTTCAGAATAATTTGTATGATAATTAATTCTGACTTACACAGCGGAAGAGAATTAGCTCTTTCGCTAAAGCATAATCTTATATACCCGTCATCTTTCAAGTTGCCTCTTTGTTGGCTGCACTCACTCACCCCGGTCACATAGTTATCTATGCTCCCGGGGATTCGCTCCCTTGCCGCCGCGATGCATCTCGAAATCCATAGGGTATAAATCTCACCACTATTCCGAGGTGTTTATTCATTAAATATAATTATTGTGAAAAAATTGTTAAAAATTAGTTAAATTCAGCCCGTTTTAGCCGTAAATAATACGGAAATTAGGACAATTCTTAATGAATAAACCATATAACTAAATTAATATAAACGGGCTATGAACGAGACGTTTATTTCTCCTTTTTATGGTTCTACTTGTTAGAAACACCTATATTGCTGTGTGTAGTCCTTGCCTATCACGCCCATGATAGGCTTTTTTTTTTGCTACTTTTATACCCGTCATCTTTCAAGTCGCCTCTTTGTTGACTGCACTCACCCCGGTCACATAGTTATCTTTATCTATGCTCCCGGGGATTCGCTCCCTTGCCGTCTCAATGCATCTTGAAACCCATTGGGTATATACTTTTCCACGGAAACTGTAATCAGCAACCTTAATTGTGAAAAAAACCGCCATTATTTTGACGGGCCTTTAATTTTAATTGCGTATTATTCTCAATTAACTCACTTTTGCTAATCCTAACCAAGTTTTTACAACGGTATCTGGATTTAATGACAAGCTATCAATACCCTCTTCCATCAGCCAGTGAGCGAAATCCTGATGGTCTGAGGGCCCTTGACCACAAATTCCCACATACTTGTTTTGACGTTTGGCCGCCTGAATAGCTAATGAGAGCATGGCTTTGACCGCATCATTACGTTCATCAAATAGTTCAGATACCACCCCAGAATCCCGATCCAAACCAAGAGTCAATTGAGTCATGTCATTAGAACCAATAGAGAAACCATCAAAATGTTCAAGGAACTGTTCTGCCAGAATTGCGTTAGACGGAATTTCGCACATCATAATGACTTTTAATCCATTTTCACCGCGCTTCAACCCCTGGGACGCCAGTTCAGCAATAACCGCTTCAGCCTGAGCTACCGTGCGAACGAACGGGATCATAATTTCGACGTTGGTTAACCCCATATCATTACGTACACGTTTAACGGCTTCGCACTCCAATGCAAAACAGCGACGAAAACTGTCAGAGACATAACGCCCTGCGCCACGAAAACCTAGCATAGGGTTCTCTTCATCAGGTTCATAAATCTCACCGCCAACCAGATTGGCATATTCATTGGATTTAAAGTCAGACAAACGCACAATAACCCGTTTCGGCCAGAACGCCGCCGCCAGAGTAGCGATCCCCTCAGTCAAGCGCCCAATATAGAATTCAACCGGATTGTCATAACCGGCCATCAGCGATTTTATCTCTTGCTGTAATTCCAGAGTTTGCTGATCAAACTCCAGTAATGCTCGGGGATGCACACCAATCATCCGATTAATAATAAACTCCAAACGAGCAAGACCTACGCCATCATTCGGCAATCGGGCAAAATCAAATGCACGATCTGGGTTGCCGACGTTTAGCATAATTTTTACATCAAGCTCCGGTAACTGATCGACTTGAGAACTTTGTACAGTGAAATCCAGTTGATCCTGATAAACAAAACCCGTATCACCTTCCGCGCAGGAAACTGTCACCGGCTGATTCTCTTTTAAGCGCTCCGTTGCATCGCCGCAGCCAACAACCGCGGGAATGCCCAATTCACGGGCAATAATCGCTGCGTGACAGGTCCGGCCGCCTCGGTTAGTCACAATCGCAGCGGCTTTTTTCATAATAGGCTCCCAATCGGGATCGGTCATATCAGTGACCAGAACATCACCCGGTTGGATGCGATCCATTTCATTCAAGTTGTGAATAACTTTTACTCGACCTGCGCCAATACGATGGCCTATGGCACGCCCTTCCACCAATACCTGACCTTGTTCATTCAGTTGGTAACGCTCCATAACCTGCTGGTTTGAGCGAACAGTTTCAGGACGCGCCTGAACAATGTATAACTTGCCGTTATGACCATCTTTAGCCCATTCAATATCCATTGGCCGGCCATAATGTTTTTCAATTAATAATGCCTGACGCGCTAACGCCTCAACTTCTTCATCAGCTAAAGAGAAACGATTGCGTTGTGATGTCGGTACATCTTCGATACGTACCTGCTTGCCATGTTCTTTATTGTCAGCATAGATCATATGCAGTTTTTTAGAACCCAGGTTACGCCGCACAATGGCTGGTTTTCCCTTATTTAGGGTTGATTTATGAACATAGAACTCATCCGGGTTCACAGCGCCCTGAACAACCATCTCACCCAATCCGTAAGCAGAGGTAATAAAAACCACCTGATCAAACCCTGATTCAGTATCAATCGTGAACATCACACCAGAAGAGGCGAGATCAGAACGCACCATACGTTGCACACCCGCTGATAGCGCAACGCCTCGATGGTCATATCCCTGATGGACACGATAGGAAATAGCGCGATCATTAAACAATGAAGCAAACACATGCTTGATGGCAACCATCACAGCATCAATGCCTTGCACGTTTAGAAAAGTTTCCTGCTGCCCGGCAAAAGAAGCATCTGGCATATCCTCAGCCGTTGCCGAAGAACGTACAGCAAAAGAGGCTTCTGGCTCTCCTTCAGACAACTGTTGATAAGCATCCTGAATATCTTTTTCCAGTTGTGGCGTAAATGGCGTATCAATCACCCATTGGCGAATTTGGGCGCCGGCTTTAGACAGTTGATTGACATCATCAACATCCGTTTCATCCAGCAAGTCATAAATACGCTGATTGACGCCGCTTTGTTCCAAGAAATCATTAAATGCCTGTGCTGTCGTAGCGAAACCATTCGGGACAGAAACCCCCAATTCTGATAGGTGAGCGATCATTTCTCCCAGGGAGGCGTTTTTACCACCAACCCGGTCAATATCATGCATACCTAATTGGTTATACCAAAGCACATTACGCGGGGTGAGGTCATTATTGGGCATTAAAACAATCCTTTTAACATTCGTGAGGTACAAATCGGAAAATTGGCGCTGCATAGAGCAGCCATAAATAGACTAACACAATGTTTTCGCACACATAGAAAGGTGAATCGATCAACCCAACACATTATTTTTTTCTTAGGTATACTTTGCAGAAAATCGATACCCGGTTTTATTCAGCTAAACAATTGGAAAGATAAAAGGTCACTGTAAATATCATGGCAGAATTCAGATTAGAATCATCAGCAAAACGTAATAATAATGTTGAAAGCGTTGAGAATGTTGAACGCACGGTTTTTTTTATTTCAGATGGCACAGCAATTACCGCGGAAGTATTGGGCCATGCTGTCTTATCTCAATTTCCCATCAAAATAACCTCTTATACTCTCCCTTTTGTTGCCAGTGAAACCCGCGCAAAAGAAATAAAGCAACAAATAAACCAGATATATCAGGATACGCGTATAAGACCTTTAGTTTTCTATTCCATTATCTCTTCTGGAGTGAAAAATATTATTACCAGCAGCGAAGGATTTTGTCAGGACATTGTACAAACACTGGTCGCCCCATTACAGCAAGAAACCGGATTGGAACCCAAACCCGAACTTAATCGCACCCACGGTCTGACTGAAAAGAATCTCAGTCAGTACGACGCGCGCATTGCCGCTATTGATTATGCCCTGGCGCATGATGATGGTATCTCTTTACGTAATCTTGACCAGGCACAGGTTATCCTACTAGGCGTATCCCGCTGTGGGAAAACCCCTACCAGCCTCTATTTAGCCATGCAATTTGGTATTCAAGCTGCAAATTATCCTTTCACTGCGGATGATATGGACAATTTACAATTACCTGCGACATTAAAACAATTTCAACATAAGTTATTCGGTTTAACTATAAGCCCTGAACGGCTGGCGGCGATTAGGGAAGAACGTCGAGAAAATAGCCGTTACGCATCATTAAGGCAATGTAGAATAGAAATTTCCGAAGTTGAAGCTTTATTCCGTAAAAATAAGATTAATTATCTTAACACCACCAATTATTCTGTTGAAGAAATCTCAACCAAAATAATCGACATGATGAAGCTAAACCGCCGAATGTTTTAAAAATATATCAATAGGAATAATAGAGAAAAATTTATCAAATGATTAATTATATCATTTGTTTAACTTAGTCGTTTTCGTTTATTGTAATTTCAATTACCTATAGATATGCCTGCTAATGTGAAACGAACTTTGAGAAAATATATGTACAAAACAGATGGTTTAAGGACTCGCCGTGTCGATAGTTTGGTCACACCTCAAACTATTGCAATTCAATTTCCCGTATCCGAAAAAATCGCCAACAATGTGACGGCGTCACGGAGACGTATTACAGACATTCTCTGCGGGAATGATCCACGGCTTATGGTAATCATTGGTCCTTGTTCTATTCATGATATTGATGCTGCTTTAGATTATGCCCAGCGGCTAAACAGATTGCGTGAAAAATACCAGCACAGACTGGAAATCATTATGCGAACCTACTTTGAGAAACCACGCACAGTGGTAGGCTGGAAAGGTTTAATTTCAGATCCCTATCTCGACGGCTCTTGCCAGATAAATCGGGGTATAACTTTGGCGCGGAAATTACTGGTTGACGTCAACGAGTTGGGTTTACCCACGGCAACTGAATTTCTGGATATGGTAACCGGCCAATATATTGGCGATTTGATCAGTTGGGGCGCGATCGGAGCCAGAACAACAGAAAGCCAGATTCACCGTGAAATGGCATCCGCCCTTTCCTGCCCAGTTGGCTTTAAAAATGGCACGGACGGCAACATCCGTATCGCCATAGATGCAATCCGCGCCGCCAGCGTCTGTCACACATTTCTCTCGCCAGATAAGCACGGTCAGATGACCATCTATCAAACCGAAGGCAACCCATACGGCCACATTATTATGCGTGGAGGCAAACAGCCTAATTACAATGCCAAAGATATTGCGACAGCTTGCGCCCAACTACGTGAATTTAATTTACCAGAACATTTAGTTGTCGATTTCAGTCATGGTAATTGTCAGAAAATACATAAACGCCAACTGACGATAGCAAAAGAGGTGGGACAACAGATTCAAGAGGGTTCTACCGCGATTGTTGGTGTGATGGCTGAAAGTTTTCTGGTTGAAGGCACCCAGAAAATCATTCAAGGGCAACCGCTAAATTACGGTCAATCGATCACCGATCCTTGTCTAAACTGGCAAGATACAGAACAACTTATTGACATTCTTGCCGAAGCAGTAAGTTACCGTTTCTGAATCCTTATTCCGAGTTGGCCTTTTTCATTCATAAAAGGCTAACTGACGACAAATTAATTAACTTGGATTAATGCATCGATCATGACCACCAAAAATATTGCTTGAAGTCACCTCTTTATATAACGATAATAATTCTCACTATGATAATAGTTAGTATTCGCAAAGTGATTTTATGACTAAAATATGTCACCAACATTCTTTCATTGCACTTAAAGAACAATGCAACACCTATCCTGCTGAAATTGTGCAAATTGGCTACATTGACAGTAAACAACTATTAGGTGAACTAGGAATTACCAAGATTCGTCACCAAGGAGAATTTTACCAATTGCGCCAAACTAAAGCCGGTAAGCTGATACTAACTAAATAAAATAATAACTCAGCCAGCCACCCAGATCGCGTATCGGGGCAGCCAGCTATATCCATAACTCATAAAATATTATTATGGAGATTCGTCTGATGTCTCAATTTGCAAGATCAACACTTAAACTATCAGCATTAAGCTTAGCAATTATCAGTAGTATTTCGGCTGCTCATGCAGCAACAAAATCGCCCGATTCCGACAGTAATAAATCATCGCGCGATGTAATAACTGTCTATGCAACAGGTAATGAAAGGGATAGTTTCGAAGCTCCCATGATGGTGACGGTGATAAAGAGTCAGTCACCACAAAGCCAGACCGCAGGTAATGCCGGCGATCTCATTAAAAAAATACCCGGCATTAATATAGCCGGTACAAACCGTGCTAATGGGCAAGATGTCAGTTTGCGTGGTTACGGTCCACAAGGTGTGTTGACATTGATTGACGGGATTCGCCAAGGTACCGACACTGGTCATATCAATGGTACGTTCCTGGACCCAGCACTCATTAAACAAGTCGAAGTTGTACGCGGCCCTTCTGCCCTACTCTACGGTAGTGGCGCCTTAGGCGGTGTTATCGCTTATCAAACCGTTGATGCCGCAGATCTTCTGCAAGCGGGTCAAGATCACGGATTCCGCGTTTTTGCTCGCGGCGCCACAGGCGACCACAGTATGGGCTTTGGTGGCGCGACTTTCGCAAAATCAGAATCCCTAGATGGCGTATTTGCCTTCAGTACCCGTGATTCAGGTAACATCCGCCACGGAGGCGGTGCGGTTGGCGATAATGATGAATTTATCAGTAACCTGATGGCAAAAGGCAGTTGGAAAATTGATGACAACCAATCCTTGAGCAGCCAATTACGTTATTACCGCAATGAGGCTAATCAACCTAAAAATCCACAAACACTCACCGGAAAAAATAAAGATCCTAAGACTTGGACTGACCGCACAACAACTCAACGTGATGCCCAACTTAGCTACCAATTAAATCCGGCGGAATATGATTGGTTAAATGCCAAAACCGACCTTTATTATTCAGATATCACTATCGATGCCCGTACTAAGAAAAAGGGGTTTGAAGGCCGTAAGCAGAAAACCTATGGCATAAAATTGGAAAACCGCTCCCGCTTGTGGACAGACAGCCCGCTGGCGCATCAATTCACTTATGGTGGTGAAACTTACCAACAAAAACAGACCCCAAGCGGTAACACTGAACTCTTTCCTGATGCTGATATCCGCTTTTATTCCGGCTGGTTGCAAGATGAAATAACTTTACGCGACCTGCCAGTTTCTATTATCGCTGGTACTCGCTATGACAACTATAAAGGAACCAATTCTAAATATAAGGATGTCAGCGCAGATAAGTGGTCTTCCAAAGGTGCTATCAGTATCACGCCAACTGATTGGTCGATGCTGTTTACTTCTTATGCTCAGGCTTTCCGAGCACCGACAATGAAAGAAATGTATAGCGATTCTATGCACTATCCTGGAAACTTCTGGATTCCTAATCAAAATCTCCGCCCAGAAAGTAACGAAACGTGGGAGTCTGGTTTTGGGTTACGTTTCGATAATCTACTGGCAGATAACGACGAGCTGAAATTCAAAGCGAGTTATTTTGATACTAAAGCTAAAAATTATATTAAATTAGAACTCATTAACCCGCTTAAGAAAGAATCGGGCGAGATAGTCAAATCAAAATCTGGTAATCCAATATACCTGAACACAACATCTACTAATGTACCCAGTGCCAAGATCTGGGGTTGGGATATTTCTTTAAACTATGAATCTAATCTATTCTCCTGGGATCTGGCTTACAACCGTACTAAAGGTAAAGATGAAAAAAGCAGTGAATCCCTCGATAACCTCAGCCCAGACACCATCACCAGCATACTGGATATCCCTGTCGCACAAACCGGTTTTTCTGTTGGTTGGATAGGTCAGTTTACTAAGCATACTGATTTTAAAGGGCAGACTAAACAACAAGCCGGCTATGGCGTTAATGATTTCTATGTCAGCTATCAAGGTGAAGGAATGCTAAAAGGTGTGACTACTACAGCAGTTTTGGGTAACGCTTTTGATAAAGAATACTACTCGCCGCAAGGAACACCTCAGGATGGCCGCAACGCCAAACTGTTAGTCAGTTACCAGTGGTAATTAAAATAAATATATTTCAAGGAGTTAAATTGTGAATTCGTCACTTTATGAACGTTACTTGCAAGCCAAAGCTGACAATAAAGCCAAATATGCCCGTGACTTGGCCGCCTATCTGAATGTCAGTGAAGGTGAATTATTGCATAGCCGCGTTGGTATCGATGCCAAACGCCTTAATGTTGACGCCCCGACGTTACTGGAAGAGTTAGCTATTGTTGGTGAAATTAAAGCGATCACCCGCAACGATTTTGCTGTTCATGAACAAATTGGCCGGTACGAAAATACACGTTTCAGCAGCCATGCTGGACTAGTCCTGAATCCTTATGAGCTCGACTTACGGATATTCTTTGAACATTGGAATAGTGTGTTTTATCTGGTCGAACCCGCAAAAAATGGTATGCGCCACAGCATTCAATTTTTTGATCATCAGGGTGATGCGCAGCATAAAGTTTATGCAACAAACAATACTGATATGGCAGCCTGGGAAACGCTGATCGAAAAATATCAAACAGAAGACAACCCCGCACTGGTCATCAAGCCTATAGAAAAAACCACCTATTCGACCATAACAAATGAACTGAAAGCCCAGCTTGATGAAGAGTGGAGAGCAATGACTAACGTTCATCAATTCTTCACATTACTTAAACGCCATAATCTGAGCCGTCAGCAAGTTTTCAATGCGGTACAGGATGATCTGGCTTACAAGGTGGAAAATTCCGCGCTGAATGAGCTCATCAACACCGCTTATAACGATCAGAATGAAATCATGATTTTCGTCAGCAATCACGGTTGCGTACAAATTTTCACCGGAAAGCTGGAACGTCTGATGCCATATCAGGAAGAAAACTCAGATCAGAAATGGATTAATATCTTTAACCGCAATTTCACACTACATTTAATAGAGAGTGCTATCGCTGAAAGCTGGGTAACCCGTAAACCAACAGAGGATGGTTTTGTCACTAGCCTTGAGCTATTTGATGCTAATGGCAATCAGATTGCTCAACTGTTTGGTCAGCGTACAGAAGGCACTCCTGAACAAACTCAGTGGCGTGAGCAAGTAGCCGCTCTACCAAAACTGCAATTAATACAGGAAGAGAGTGTAGTATGAAACAATGGCTTCTAACATTTGTCCTTGCGGTATCATCGTTCAGTGCTTTTTCCACTGAACGGATCGTCACTATCGGCGGCGATGTATCTGAAATTGTTTTTGCACTTGGTGAAGGTGAAAAAGTTGTCGCCAGAGACAGCACCAGCCAGAAACCAACCGAATTGCTTACCTTGCCCGATGTCGGCTATATGAGAATGCTCAACCCTGAAGGTATTCTCTCTATGAATCCGACACTGGTTCTCACCAGTGAGTTGGCAAAACCTTCACTGGCGCTTAAGCAACTCCAGGATTCTGGCGTAGAAGTGATTCAGATAACCGGAAAAGCAGCGTTAG
Source organism: Photorhabdus sp. P32 (assembly GCF_038085095.1). Classification (NCBI taxonomy): domain Bacteria; kingdom Pseudomonadati; phylum Pseudomonadota; class Gammaproteobacteria; order Enterobacterales; family Morganellaceae; genus Photorhabdus; species Photorhabdus sp. P32. Next base: position 14,272 of record NZ_JAZGJN010000200.1, read on the forward strand.
AAGCCGTTCCTGAAAAAATTAAGGCCGTCGCTAAGGCGGTCAATCAGGCTGAACGTGGCGAACAACTGATTGAGCAATATCAAAAAGCGCTGACAGAAATACCAACAGCTACCTTGCCCACCCGTATTCTGTTTGTAATGAGTCATGGGGGCATCATGCCAATGGCTGCCGGGCAAAAAACCGCAGCGGACAAAATGATTCGCGCTGTCGGCGCCACTAATGCCATGCAAGGTTTCAACAATTATCGTCCACTCTCCCAAGAAGGTGTTATTGCCAGTGCGCCAGATCTGTTATTAGTGACGGAAGATGGCGTTAAATCAATGGGCGGTTTGGATAAAATCTGGCAATTACCCGGATTAAAACATACCCCTGCCGGTCAAAAACAACAGGTTTTAATTGTAGATGATATGGGGCTACTCGGTTTTGGCCTCGAAACCCCCTCAGTAATGAAACAACTTAGACAGGCGGCGGAGAAGACTCAATGAGCCGTATGAAGTCTCCGGGATTGGGTTTAGCGTTTCTTTGTTTATTATTGTCCGGGTTGGCTATCGGTTCTGCCAATATTGGCGCATTATCATTATCTTTCAAGACATTATGGGAATCTTCGATTAGTGATCCCCAGTGGCAAATCTGGCTCAATATCAGGTTACCAAGGGTGCTATTAGCCATACTGGTTGGCTGCGCTTTAGCGGCCTCCGGCGCGGTAATGCAAGGGTTATTTCGTAATCCGCTAGCTGATCCTGGCTTACTAGGTATCAGCAGCGGAGCCGCACTGATGGTTGCAATGGCAATTGTTCTGCCAGTCAGCCTGCCATCTGCAATTGCTGTGTACGGACATATTATCGCTGCTTTTATTGGCAGCTTATTAATTTCATTGCTGATTTTTTCACTCAATAAATATAACTACGGAAATCTGGCCCGTTTATTACTGGCCGGGGTTGCTATCAACGCCCTTTGTATGTCCGCTGTTGGCGTCCTGAGCTATCTCAGCGACGATCAACAGCTACGACAATTCTCCTTATGGATGATGGGTTCACTCAGCCAGATAGAGTGGCCGACATTGGCAATTGCCGCATCTCTAATTATTCCCGCCACTATCCTAACTTTCAGCCAGGCCCGTAAACTGAATCTGCTGCAATTAGGGGATGAAGAGGCCCACTATCTTGGTATAAATGTCCAACGCACTAAATTCCAGTTATTACTACTCAGCGCCCTGCTTATTGGCAGCGCTGTTGCATTAAGTGGTGTTATTGGATTTATTGGGCTAGTTGTCCCGCATTTGATCAGAATGCGATTTGGTGGTGACCATAATTGGCTGCTCCCCGGCGCCGCATTAGGCGGAGCTTCTCTTTTGCTTACCGCAGATACACTGGCAAGAACATTGGTCTCCCCGGCAGAAATGCCTGTTGGCCTCATCACTGGTTTAATCGGCGGCCCATATTTCTTATGGTTGATCCTCAAACAACCGGGGAACCGCACATAATGGATGCCATAAAAAATAATATTTCTCTGCAAGCACAGAATTTAAGCTATTCAATTGGCAATCAGAAAATAATTGATAATGTTTCGCTCTCGGTAAATAAAGGCGAAATTGTCGCCATCATTGGGCCAAATGGCGCCGGGAAATCCACATTATTGCGACTATTAACGGGATATATAAAACCTGAACATGGGCAATGTTATTTACATGGAATACCCATTGAGCAATGGCCGGCAGAACAATTAGCCCGCACTCGCGCCGTCATGCGTCAACATAGCTCACTCTCCTTTCCTTTCAGTGTGGAAGAAGTGGTTGCTATGGGACGCTCTCCTCATGGTATCCATCATAAACAGACAGCAATTGATACTGCTATTGAGCAAACAGATTGCCAAGAATTACGTCACCGTGACTACCGGCAACTCTCCGGAGGTGAACAGCAAAGAGTACAACTCGCTCGCGTCCTTGCTCAACTTTGGTCTCCAACACCAATAGAGTGTTGCTTGTTTCTTGACGAACCCACATCAGCCCTGGATCTCTACCACCAGCAACATACTTTGCGTCTGCTTTATCGACTAACACGGGAGCAGCCTATGGCTATGTGCTGTGTTCTACATGACTTGAATCTTGCTGCCCTTTATGCAGATAAAATCTTTTTGCTACATAAAGGGAAACTTGTCGCTGCGGGCACGCCAGAAGAGGTACTAAATGATCATACTCTGAGAAAATGGTATCAAGCAGATCTTGGCATTACCCGCCATCCTGAAACCCAGCAACCTCAGATTTATTTAAGGCAATAACAGCAAATCTGACAGGCAAATTATTTCAATTTTTTGCCTGTCTTACTTTTTACTTGCGAAATTTTATTGCATCAGGCAGATACCAAAAAGTTGCAATCAGACACAAGCAATAACCCAGAAGTTCACATCCTTCCTCAACTATGTTTTTTACAGCTCGATTAAAATGTTCGAGCATTAAACCTTGCCATAATTCTCCCATACCAAATAAGCGGGAAAAAACGAGTACACACAAAATACCCGCAACCATCATGCCGTAACTTTGATGGCGCGTAAAATGAACAAGCCCAACCAATGTATCCCTGCCTTTATAAGCAGCATAAAAAATACAAATGAGCGCTAACGGAATAGCAATCCACGCCCAGGCGCCATGAAATATTTCATCGAAAATAGAATCCAATTCTCTTATCAATAAACAAGCAAAAAAACCTGATATTAAGACTAACGCGGGACGCAATTGACTATTCTTTTTCGCTTCCAACAGAAATACAGCAGAAATAACAAACAGTATACTCTCCTGAAAGATTTCAGTTAATGAGCTCTCCTTCACTGCATTCTGCAAATAGATAACATCAATAAAGAGTAAGCCTATAACCATAGCGAAAATCAGAGCATAAAAAACAAAAAATGCCAACTTTTTAGTTAAAAAAATCAAGTCCGATTGCATTACAACCTCCATTAAATTAAATAACGAACGATGATACTGTTTTAAATAAATTAGTGAAGATCATTTGATGCTACTTATTGTTAAAACAACGGGAATTTGCATAAATGATAATAATTATCAATTATAAATAGCACTTTTTGCCTATAGATATCCCGGATTTATTTTAAAATACACACAATTAGTCACCATAGTTATTATCATTATGAGAATAACTAACGAAATCTAATGCTTTAGCAACTAGCCCACCATTAGTGGGAGGTGAAAATGTCAGAAAATGTAGTAAATGATATTGTCAGATGGCTCGAAACTCAGCTCCAACGTAACGAAGGTATAAAAATAGCGACCATTGCTGACAAAAGCGGTTATTCAAAATGGCATCTACAAAGAGTGTTTAAAGAAGTGAAAGGCTATACCCTAGGTGAATATGTTCGCAAACGGCGTTTACATGAAGCGGCGAGATCTCTGCGTGAAGAAAACCTACCAATCCTTGATATCGCCTTACAGTATGGTTTTAGTTCTCAGGCAACATTTACCCGGATCTTCAAAAAACACTTTAATACCACGCCTGCTAGATTCAGAGAAAATGGCAATCTCCCTGAATTAAAGTACTTCTTAGGTCATAAGCAATAACCTATTTCTTAATAACCTTATTGATAGTATTCCCTAATGGTCAATATTTTATTGACCATTTAACTTTTATGCTATCTGAATTCATTAACATCCCAATTATTCAAAAACCAAATAAGGATTTTACAGACAGATTCCAGGGAACAGGGAACAGAGAACAGAGAACAGAATAAATTATTTCAGATAATAACTTTATTAAATAACAATAAAACCCTTTCGATTCTATTAATCCAAAATGAATAAACTGATTAGTATAATTTTAAAACAAAAATATTTTCATACAAATCACAACCATAATATGAGATATTC
>NZ_JAZGJN010000201.1:0-18895 GCF_038085095.1 Photorhabdus sp. P32
TGCCACCGCCACCTCCTTTATCCTCCTTAACTAATACACCGTTGATATATCCATGTTTATTATATTCATATCCGGTAGTTCTAATAGTGACTTTCTTTGAATTAAGGTGTGCGAGAATCAAAGCTATTAAACTACCACTCCCTTGATAACCACCAGCAGAGTTATCCAAAAGAAAATCCCGTGAAGCACCTTTGTCATCAACAATGATTACATGAACATTGTCTCTGGCTATTTCTGGAGCAATTTGAATCGAGGATACAGTTACATCAGAAATCGTCACATTAGGGGCAACTATATTATTAGAATTTTTTTGATCAATCATAATATATTATTCCTTATAAGATTAAATTCACATCAAATTATAAATATAGAAATTTATATTACACCAAAAAACTCAACTAATTTATTGACATCCATATTCAACCACCATAATCCATAAACTTATAAAAAATAAAAACACCTTCCAACTTTAAAAGTAGTGTAGAACCAATAATGCGTCAATGAAAGACCAAAGAAAATAAAAACCAAAAAAGATAAGCATTCAATATTAATTTATAATAACAAATTAAATTACGGTATACTTTTTTATTTTTAACCTGGCGCTACATCATTCATATATTATATCATCTACATTAAGCATATAATAGATAAGAAATCCTGCTAATAGTAGCGGCTAGTAATTATATAATCAACAGAAAATTCAAGATAAAAAACATAACGGACAGATAATTAAAAATTCAAATAATCATAACAACAGTGCGAGATTATCCTATGCATATATTTAACTGAATATCAGTTCATTACAAACAATAGATAACGAGGGAACTCTGTTTCGTACTAAAATCCGATCAGACATTAAAAATCACGATAGCCAATTGAATAACAGCCAATACATCAGTAAAAATAATAAAAGACAAGATGAGCCAGATATCTTTAATAAAATAATCTGGCTCATTACTGACTACTTCATAGTAAACTCAACTGACCATGCGTAGGCCGCAAAACTAGTAGAAGTGATAGCTACATGACAAACAGCTCCCCTACTCGGCATTGCTCCCTTATTCAACTTTAGAACTTTAGTATGTATTCACAAAAGTGGTCATAAATTCACTGGCATTACACCCTATCTTATAATGATAGCGCTTTTTGCAAAGCACTACCGCTTAAATATATTGTATAGGCATGATAATACTCATTGTTATTAATATACCCGTCATCTTTCAAGTTGCCTCTTTGTTGGCTGCACTCACTCACCCCAGCCACATAGTTATCTATGCTCCTGGGGATTCGCTCCATTGCCGTCTTGATGCATCTTGAAATCCATTAGGTATATATTATTTATTCTTTTTTCATAAAAATAATTCTAACCATCAATTAAACTTTTAATTAATGAATCAAACTCCGATGGATTATTATCTAGCAGCCACTGCATAGCCGACTCATGATCAACGAATGGTTTATCCTGAGATAATTTAAAACGACCTTCAATGTATTTCGGTACAACTTTCAGCCCAAAAATTCCAGGTAAATTCTTAACTATACGAAGATCTTCATTATTTGGTCGGAAAGAATCTTTGCTAGTAGCCAAACGTTCACTCGTTTCTAGCAAAATATTTAAATTCGTTGAAGATTCTACGATGACATCAATACTGGCATCCATATGTACTGCCGTATAATTCCACGTAGGCAACTGCCTATTGCTATAAGCTTCAGGAGGAATATAACTGGATGGCCCCATGAATACAATATGAGCTTCAAATGAAACGAGATCATTAACCATAGGATTACGACGATCTGTATGCCCGAATAACATCTTATCAACACATTGGAATAAAGGAATATGGCTGGTAATGAAACCATTGCTCATGTAACGCGTTACTAGTGCCAGAGGATATGCATCAATAAATCTCCCTAATAACTCTACATTTTTGCAAATGAATTCATGATAATGGAACGGAAAGGTTTTCATAATATTGATTATCCTTTGGATTATTTTATAAATTTCAAATTCTATTTAAATACTATTTTCACTCTTAATGTCTGATAATAATAATACAATCCACTTTAAGGCTATATATTTTACTCTCAATAGACAGTTCAACCATTTCTAGCACAAAATGTTAGGCATATTTCTTATACCCATCTGGTTAGAGATAAATGTTGGCTTAACGAATCGACAATTGTTTTAGAACGCAATGCAAGCAAGCTAAATGAACCAGCATCACCCATACCATGAGTCGATTCACACAATCCATTTAAATAAATAGGGGTAAAATCTCCCTTTGTCAAATATCGCACCCTGTAATCTCTTCCTATAGACAATATATCTCTCTTATTGGTCAGTAATTTCTTAATAGGTAATAATAATTTAGGACAAAGCTCCTGGCGTTCTCCGATGCCCAAATCAAGGAATCCAGTAGCAAGCACAACTAAATCAAAACACTCTTCAAATTCATTGCTATTAATAAAGTTTCGACTTTTTAGCAGTATACCGTTTGAAATACTCCGGCAATCAACTATTTCATTGAAAGTTAATATCTGCATTGAATTTTGATGCGATAGTTTATTTTCATACTGTTTAATATACAGTTGATTCAAAACATCAATATCTGCCGACGAATAATTCGTATGTACCAATTCTCGACGAAGGCGAGCTTTATTCTCCGGCGTAGCTTCATAGAATGTATCGACAAACTCAGGGAAATAAACCTCATCAGAGAAAGGACTCGTATCTTTCTGCCGAAATCCAAAATTCCGGGTGATTCCAACGAGTCTTTTGATATCATTTTGGGTACTCGCATGTAATAGAATTTCTACTGCGCTTTGACTGCCGCCAATAACCGCAACGCTTAAAGAATTACTGTATTTCCTGGCCTGATCTAATGAAGGCAAATAATGGTTAAGATGAACAACACGCGCATCTTTCAATTGATTAAAAGGTTCAGGTATGAAAGGAGTACGGCCAGGAGCAAGGACAATACTTCTCGCTCTATAGATATCTCCTTTAACGGTATTGACACGATAATGATCTATATATTCATTTTGACTATCCAGAACAGGCAAAATCTCTGTCGCCTCACAATCGTAATCAACCTGATCATTGAAAAAACTCGCCACCCAACTTATATATTGTGCATATTCTAAACGCAAAGGATAATGCAATGGCAAATTGAAGTGTTGATATAATCGCCCAGTTTCATAAAGAAAATTGGTGAACGAATAATGACTTTTGGGATTTCTTGGCGTAACCAAATCACGCAACGGATGATTTTGGATATCAGATCCTGGCAACATCATTCCTGGCTGCCAACATGCTCTTTTCTGACGTTCAATAAACCGGACTGAAAAATGCGGGGCTAATTCCTCTAAAGCAATAGACAAAGCAATATTAGCAGGCCCAAATCCTATACCCAAGATATCATAAATTGATGAAGAGTTTTTCATAATCTCTCCTTAAATTATTTTGCTTCACGATGGCTGATAATTATAGTTTGAGCAAGCAATAGAAAATGCGCTTCTTAAACGTTCTACAATATTGTTTACGTCTTGAGGAGTAATGATCAAAGGAGGTAACATCCTCAAAACAGCACTTTGCCGTCCTCCACTCTCGATAATTAAACCTGCATCAAAACAACACTTTTTTACTATTTGAGCTAATTTTCCATTAGCTAGAGGATGCCCAAGCGCATCTGGAGGAGAATCTAAATCAATCAATTCTAAACCCAACATGAGCCCCCGACCACGAACATCACCAATAGCAGGATAATCATCTTGTAATTCAAGCAATCTATTTTTTAGGAGATTACCTGTATAGTTAATCTGATCGAGAAGATTTTCTCGCTGGATGAAATCTAAGGTAGCAGCGCCACTGACTAAAGCAATCTGATTACCCCGAAATGTACCGGCATGTGCGCCCGGCAACCACTGATCATATATGTCTCGATAGAGAAGCACTGCAAGCGGATATCCTCCCCCTATCGCTTTAGAAAGAACAATCGCATCAGGCGTGATATCAGCAAATTCATAAGCAAACATATCACCCGTGCGCCCAATTCCTGTCTGTACTTCGTCAATAACCAGCGGAACATCATGTCGCGCCGTTATTTCCCGAACCTGATGTAACCAATTAGCACTCACCGGAATACAGCCGCCTTCACCCTGAATAACCTCAACCAGCACCATTGCGGGTTTGGTTATGCCACTTTCTGGATCACTAAGGAGATTTTCCAGGCTTACAAGACTCAAGCGCTCCGTTTCGCTGACACTGGTAGTTGCACCAAAGGGGCTACGAAAAGTATATGGATAAGGTAGAAACTGAATTTCAGCAGAGAGCCCTGTCACAAATCTCTTTGGTGTCAAATTACCCATCAAAGAAAGCGCACCATGAGTCATACCGTGGTAAGCCCCCTGAAATACAATAATAGAACGCCTCCCGGTGGCTGTTTTAAATAATTTTAACGCTGCTTCTATCGCATCAGCTCCCGTTGGACCACAAAATTGTATTTTTGCCTGACGAGCAAAGCTTTGAGGCAATATTTGATAAAGCTGTTCAACAAAGTTAATCTTTGCAGGGGTCGCTATATCCAAAGCCTGCTGTAATTGACCAGATTCCAAAAACTCAATAATTTTTTGCTTTACAAAAGGATGATTATGTCCAAGTGGTAAAGCGCCGGCACAAGCTAAACAGTCAATATATTCTTTATTTTCACTGTCATATACATAAGACAATTTCCCTTTACTTAATACCCTGTCTATATTTCGCGAATAAGTACGCGCATTAGATTCGCGATCGACAAGTCGATATAATCTAAAATCATTATTCATTTTAATACCTTTTTTAAATAGAAAATTAAAAATGAGATTCTTTTGTTTCTGAGAGAATGACTTCACGTGCTTTAAGCCCTAATATTTTTAACCATCGTCGGTATTCCAATCCCATTCGATCACTACTGAGATGCATTTCTTGCCGTGGGTCAAGCGGCAATCTTACTGGTCGTTGAGATTCAACAATAATTCTGTCTTGTTCAAATACGGTATCTTGTCTGGAAAGTATCTGCTCCAATGTGAGGTCATGACCAAAATTAATTGCAACAATCAACCATATAATACATTCATCTTCATCAACCGGGGTCGCATTGAAGAAAGTACAAAAACGCTCAATATCCCCTGTCTTTTTCTCAAAATAAGCAGTAGTAGGATTGAGTACTGAGTAGCAATAATGTGCAGTAACCGGTATTCCCCGATGGTCACCATAAGGTTGAAATACGCTAATTTCAGAAGAGTGGAGCCCACGATCATCTTGATTAACAGTATATTTCTTTATCTCCTCTGGAGCATCAGGCAAACCGTTAAGATTGGCATGAACAAAAGGAAAATGCGAGGCATCTATAAAGTTTTCCAATGACCTTAACGCATTAGCTTTATAATAATAAGGACCTGCAACCACTTTCCTGAAATTGGACTTATCCCATTCAGGGAAGAAAGGAATAGGACGCAATGGTTCTAACAGGCTCACCCATATAAAGCCATATTTTTCTTCTGCATAGTGACGGAAAATCAATCTTTTTGACGAAGGTGGAATATTATTCGGATGTGCAGGTGTAAAAGTACAATTCCCTTTCGCGTCATATCGCCATCCATGATATGGGCACTCAATATTCCCATTTTTAATACAACCTAATGATAGTTTAGCGCCCCGATGTCCACAATAATCTTTCCATGCATGTATTTTATTCTCACTATCTCGCCAAAGCACCAATTCTTCACCTAATAAACGAATCGCTTTTGGTCGATTATTTTTAACCTCCTTAGAATCTGCAACAACATGCCATTGATTATTTAAAGCACAATAATCAAGTTCCTCTCTATTCCATTTTCCTGAATACAGCATCGTAACCCTCCATTATTAATATATACCCGTTATCTTTCAAGTTGCCTCTTTGTTGGATTCACTCCCTTTCCGCCGCAATGCATCTTGAAATCCATAGGATATAATAGGACTTTAAATAGTGTAATAATGCTGATAAAAATACGATTTAAATAATATGTCTATAATGTTTTTGTATTATTAGGATCAAAGTGCCAACCGTTATCCACCCAACCATTCAAATCATAGTCAGATAAACATTGACTCACTAAATCATTACATTGATCCATTATTCCAGTAGCTTCACAATGTTTCAGCATATCAAGGCGAATTTGTTCATGATTACCAGCATAATTATGTTCATATAGTTCATGACGCCCGGCGAACTCACTCCCTAATGCATCCCAAAGAAGTTTAATGAGTTTCTGGCGTTCAATAGCGGATTGGTCAGTACCCTGATAATAGCAATCAATCAGTGGTCTAACCGCCGTATTTTCAAGATCCAACCAACTTGAAACTTGCATAATAGGCGAACCTCCTAAGATCGTGTTGAATATAGGTTTTAACTGTGACATGACTTGAGAGCTGAAATATCTCACCGTTGTGGCTGCATCCAATTTAGGTATCACAGAACCATCGTCTCTTTTTTCGGGATTTTGACAAAGGTTTTCTGTTAACAACCATATTAGGTTGCGTATAGCAACAATATCAGCCAAATGGCTCCTGACACCTCTAAATTGATCTGAACCATTGGATTTCAAAACATTAGCAAACAGCCCACATATCAGATCCATTTTAACGGCCAATCTTGTACCTGACTGCAAAGGGTAACGATTAAGAAAACCAGATACCGAATAGAAGTTTCGTGCTCTCTCTATATCTCGATAAATCAATACATTTTCCCACGGAACGAAAACATCATTGAAAATCAAGACGGAATCATTTTCGTCAAAACGACTCGATAAAGGATTATCAAATGGGCTTAATGCCGCCAGTTCATAAGATTTTCTACATATTATTTTTAGATTAGGAGAATTCATTGGGACTATAAGACACAGAGCAAAATCCTCTTCCCTACCCTTCTCATAATGAGTAGCACTGTTTTGTGCAACAAAGGTAGCATTTGAAATTGCCGCACTAGTCGCAACCATTTTTACCCCTTTGACAATGATTCCCGCATCAGTTTCCTTTTCGACATGCAAATAAATATCTCGCATATCTGAAACATTCTTAGCCCTGCCAACAGGGGGATTAACTAATACGTGGTTAAGAAATAGTACTTTTCGAGCACTTTTACGATACCAAGATAGAGCGTTATCACTAAACGAACCATATATTTCAGGAGTCGAACGCAACGTAGCCGTAAACCCGGCTTTATAATCTGGCGTTCTTCCCATAAATCCATAGGTTAATTTTGCCCAATGTGCTATGGCATCTCGTGCTTTTAATAAATCCTTAGCAGACTTGGACGGCATGAAATACCGATGCGTTCGATAGCCATCAGGATCAATATCAGTTAGTATCTCCTGAGAATCTGAATTATGTAACGCATCATAGAGTCTAGATATCGAATAAGCACTATTGCGGAATGCCTGATGCATCGTAACATTACGCACTTTTTTCCCATATATTAATACATCACGCCCATCATCTAAGCTATCGAGATACTCTTCACCGGTCATCATTTCATTTTTATAGACACTTGCCATACTATTTCCTTATATATCCGTTATCTTTCAAGTTGCCTCTTTGTTGGCTGCGCTCACTCACCCCGGTCACATAGTTCTCTATGCTCCCGGAGATTCGCTCCCTTGCCGTCGCGACGCATCTTGAAATCTATAGGGTATAACTCTTGATCTGGAGTATTAATAAAAATATTTAATTATTAACATCACACCAGAAACTAATACTACAATATTAACCAGCTTCAAAAATTGCTCACGCGACATTCTCAACGTAATATACCGACCAAATGTGATACCAACTAACATGCCAGGAGCAAGTACCAATACCAACAAAATCAAATCAGTATCGAAATATACGCCAGCCAAACCAAAAATTATTACTCGAGTTAACGTACTGAGACCAATAAGTGTGGTTTGAGTGATACGCATAGCCTCTTTATTTTCAATCCGTCCGCTTAGATAAATTGCATATAGAAAACCACCGCTACCAAATAATGCACTGAATACTCCACCAATTAATCCGAAAGGGAACGAAGCCGTAGATGAAAAATTCCGATTTGGCTTTAAGCCACTCAAAGAGTAGACAGAATACAGAACAACAAATACACCTAAGGCAAGCAAGAGTATTTCAGGTTTAGTTTTAAGTAATATCGCCGCGCCAATAAGGCTACCGAAAATCATCAATGGAACAAGGCGTTTTAATTCCTTCCAATCGGCTTTACGTCCGTCACGACTAACATTAACGATCGCGGCAAACATATCTAGCAATGCCAGCAAGGGAACAATTTTAGCCACAGGAATATATAACGCTAGTACTGGGCTTGCAATTAAAGCCGTACCAAAACCAGCAATTCCAAATATAATGTAAGCAATCAACAGAGCACCGACTATTACGGCATAATTTGAGTAAGTTAAAGCATCCAACATTTTTTTCTTAACCTATCTTATGAGTAGTTAATTAGATCATATTCACACTATAGAAAAGCCCAAACCATATTGTTTCAATTGACTAAGACGGCTGCGTGTACGCGAAATATCTGCCAGTTCGACACCATCAAACATTTTATCATCCAGTGGGTGACAACCGATCAAAAAGAGCTGACAGCGTTGGTCATAAAGCACATCGACCACATTAATAAAACGTTGTTGAGCGGCGCTAGAAACCTGACCTAATTCAGGAACATCCTCAATAATCCAGCACTGATAACGTTCACTTAAAGTAAGGTAGTCCATTACCGCTGTCGGACTTATGCACAGATCCTGGAAAATCAAATGAATTGTACCATTGGCAGCAGATAACACAGACAACATGCGATAGCCAACTTTTATATTTATAGTAGACATAAGATGTTCTGGCAAAGACAGCTTAATACGTTGCTCTTTATTCCCAGGCCAAACATAAGCACCTTGGCAAAAAGGATCGACATCATTGCCAACCAAACATCGATAATCAATATCTCCCTCCATCGAAACTATCTTCATATTCTTTTCAATAAGCTGAATAGCAGGTAAAAACCGCTCATGATAAAGGGGGTTTGCCAGTAAATCATTAGGAGGATAATTTGAAGTTGTTATTAAGACTATGCCACGCTGAAAGATAAAATTTAAAAGCCGGCTAATAAGCATTGCGTCTCCAATATCATGCAGATGAAATTCATCGAAACACAATAATCGGCAGTTTTGTAGCTGAGTATGTAAAGTTGCTTCCATTGGCTCCTTCTTTCCTGCTTGAAGGTTCATTAATTGATGAAGTTCACGAAAGAAATGGTGGAAATGGACTCTACGTTTATTTTTTATAGGCACAGCCTCGAAAAAAGCATCTAATATAAAACTTTTTCCTCTTCCTACCGGGCCCCAAACATAAATCCCCTTTACATAGGAACGTTTAAACCAAGAGCGACTAAGCATCGTATTAGTTAAACACACCATATTCTCGACGACAGATATTTGATATTTATCAAGCGTGTATTTATACAATTGGGCTTTTTTTGAATGGCTTGTTGTAATTCTATGCCCTTCGCTCGCTTTTCCATATATACCCGTTATCTTTCAAGTTGCCTCTTTGTTGGCTGCACTCACTCACCCCAGTCACATAGTTATCTATGCTCCCGGGGATTCGCTCCCTTGCCGCCGCGAAGCATCTTGATATCTATAGGGTATACAAACCAGCCCCGTAGTGTTCAATTTGTTAAAAATAAAAACTAATAAAATAGCAGTCCATTCTTAGAAGATTCTCCCCTAAAATAAATAAACACCCAAAAAGGGAACTACACAATACCCTAAAGTTGTTTTTATGATTTTTATGATTGCTATCACATATGTATCACATAGGAATAATAATGTCATACCACTATGTTCTTTGACACATTTTTCAATAAATTCACAGGCTTTTGATAATAGTAACAAGTTCTTTTTAAGAATCTGATTATCATCAATTATGCAGCAGGAAAATTAATTAACTGAGAAATAAACCAAGTGAAAAACATGATGAGCCAGATATATCTCATAAAGTATCTGGCTCGCCTCTGCTACTTCATAGTAAATTCAACTGACCATGCGTAGGTCGCAATATTAGTAGAGGTGATAGTTGCATTACAAACAGCGCCGCCACTCGGCGTTGCTCCTTTATTCCATTTTGGAATTTTAACGCCATTAACATATGCGTTCACAAAAGTGGTCATAAATTCGCAAGTTTTAGCCCCTATTTTATATCGCACCATCGCATAGTTTACATCAGGTGAAAGCGGGCTTTGAACCTGATAGATATCGACTCCTCCCGGCCCTACGCTTGGACTAGGTTTAGGTGTTGCATTGACATAGGTACCGGATTCATTATTAGAAATGATGGTGTAAACAGCATCCTCGCTACCAAACGCACCAAGATGTTTAAATGTCACTGTTACAGGCGGGCCTGCATAAGCAATACCTGCGGCAGTTAAGGAAGCAGTTGCAAACAGGGCCAACAACGATTTATGTACTAACATGTTAGATACTCTCCTTTATGTTGTTTCTACCCGTTATCTTTCAAGATGCATCTTGAAAGATAACGGGTATATAGAATGGCTTACTGCGTTTCAATACAACTTTCTTTTCTATAATTTATTTTTACGTACAATATATGCTCAACCTCATAAAGTAGATTTCCACTTTATGTCTCTATAATATAGACCACTTTTTTGCAGAATTTATTTAAATAGCGCACATTAGTAAAGTTTAAGCATTTTTTGAAATGGATGGGGAAGCCCTTCATGTTCACATTTTGATTGACAACTATGGTCGAGATCTTACTTTGCTGTAACGCAAAGGCGGTAACGAAAGATCATCAATTGCAGATTCAAAAATTTAAATATTGTGGCAAATGAACTTCCAATATATAAATTTTCACAATCAGATATTCCACCCAAATTATATTATCTGCTCAATGAGGTTGAATGAATTATTTCTGCACAAGAACTTCAACATAGCCTGCCTCCAACCCGCTCACCTCTACACCTTGAGGAACAGCATGCCCCGGCGTCACCATAATTTGCTGTGTTTGTGCGTTTAATTCACGGCGATAGTTGACGAAAGTTCGTCCATCAGGGCCGGTACGTAATGCCTCGGCGGGCACGGCCAATCCACGTTCATTGCGATACGTGACAATAGCCAGTTTCGCACTCATATTCAGCCGAATGCGCTGCCGCTGTTCAGGAGCAAGAGGATCAATCGCCACTAGCAGATCGTAGGTTACACCCGCTCCTTGCATTTCCTTTGAATTCCCCTGTACGCCAATTGTCTTAATTTTCCCCCGTAGAGATAGCCCGGCAAAACCGTCACCGGTGATCTCAACCGGCATTCCTTCATACACTTGATGAAGGTCGGCCTCTTCAATACGGGCTACCGCCTGGATTTGTTCTAAATTGATTATTCCTAACAGAGGTGTTCCCTGAGTGACACGTGTCCCCTTTTGAATAAATAACCCTTTGTCTGATTCCGGTACCTGGGGGCGAATAACAATGCCATCAAAAGGAGAAATTAATTCACGTTGGGCTTGCTGGGCCTGAAGCGCCTGATAACGCGATTGAGCATTCGCTAATTCCATATCAGCAATCTGGCGATTCTCCCCTGTGCCTTTATCGAGGGCAACACTCAGATCCACCTTAGCAGCGGCAAGATCAAGCTGTTGAACTTTGACCTGCTGCTCCAATGTATCAACCTCCATGCGGGGAACAATGCCACGCTCGAACAAAGCCCGGGTATCGATTAGCTTGCGTTCGGTATCACTCAAACTTAACTGAGCATTCGTTAAAGTTCTACGTACCCTAGCGACATCAGGACTGTTTTCCCATCCCACCAAATCTTGTACGGTTTTCTGGGCTTTCAACAGTTCAGTAAGCGCCTGCCGCAGTTGAATGTCCAACTGTGTCGTATCAAGGCTCAACAGCGGTTGCCCTCGTTTAACACGCTGGCCTTCAGTTACCATCACTTCGGCAATAACACCATCAAATGGCGTTGCAATCGTCAAACTGGTTGCAGCCTGGATGCGGCCAACTAACCCAAGACGATTTTCCTGTAGTTGCGGTTCAACATGCACCCATCGTTGCGACGATGTCTCGGTTGAGGAAGAAAAGAAAAGATAGGTAATGGCGGTACCAGCGATTAGTGCAATAATAAACGCCGTGAACCAAAGAGTTTTACGTCGAAAACGGGCAAACGCCCTGATTTTAGTCGTTAAGTGCAATATCCCAACTCCCTAACGTGGTACCCAATGTTTCGTCCAACTGTGCTTGTGCATTTAAGTAAGTGATCAACGCATTAAGACGGACATTCTCAGCATTACGTAGATCGGTCTCAAAGCTCAATACCTGAAAGTTACTAGAGCGGCCTACCGTCAATTTCTCACGCTCAATCTCCAGCTTACGCAAAGATAGATCCCTGGCACGCTGAGCGATCTCATATTGACGCCAACGTGTACCAATATCGCGCACCGCATTGCCCACATCGCGTTCTAGTGACTGCTTTGCCTCAGCAAGACGGATGTCTTGGTTCTGAACATCAACCCGCGCCCGCACCTCTGCCTGACGCTGGCTCAAATCGCCAATGGGTATCTCCACCTGAACACCAGCGTAATTTTCCCAATTACGCGAACTGTTTGAACCTGTTCTGTCACGTATCTGACTCGCTCCACCAACCAAAGAGACATCCCATAAACGTTCGTTACGGGCAACAGTCAGGTTAATTACAGCCTGCTCCGCAGTAATCAACTGAGTGAGATACGATGGTTGCTGCTCTTGTGCTAAATTCTGCGCCTGAAGCAGGTGAATATCTACACGCTTAGCTTCCAATCTATCAGCAGCTTTTACCTGAGTTTGTAAGTCTAAAGCGAGCAACCGCAGCAATTCTAAACGACTGGTATCCAATTGATTGGCTGCTTCCTCCGCAGATAGTTCCTGCATGGCAACATCAGCCTCCGTCTGGACAATCTCAAAAGCGGCCATTCTGCCTGCGGAGATCATAGCTTTGTTCACTTCCAACAGTTGACGCGAACGTTCAAGAGCATCACGTGCGATTTGTAATTGTTCTTGCGCGCGCAACAATTCACGATAAGCCATAATAATCTGCGTGATAGTCTGGGATACCGTCGCTTTTAGGTTCAAACGATTTGTCTGTTCCATCAATTGCGCGAGACGCACGGGCGCTGTAGCCACATCTTTGCCAGCGCCGCGCAGCAGAGGCTGAATCACTGAAAATGAAACACCATCATTACGGCTACGACCCGCGTTGTCTGCCCATGTCCTCCGATTCGTCCAAGATAAACTGAATCGAGTACCATATTCTCCAAGTAGCGTAGATGTGGGTGTAATCTCGCTTTGGCGATAACGATCGCTTTGATTACGGGCAGCGATATAACGGCTATTAATCAGCAATTTTGGCGTAAAGCGATCCTCAGCAACGCGTAAATCGAATTTCTGCGCAATCCGATCCAAATAAGCACTGCGAATCAAACGATTATTTCGTAACCCTAAATAGATTGCATCACTGAGTGTCAGATCAATAGTTTGCTGATTAAGCGAAATTGTATTGGTTGCCGGCATGGTTGCCTGTGATGGATTCAACGGCTCCGCTAAAGCCTGTTTAGCAGATATCGTTATTATCAGGGCAATGATGATGCCAATAGCATGTTGAAAAACTTGGCTAATCATCACGCAATGCCTCTACAGGTTGTAACCTGGCAGCCGCTAATGCCGGATTGATACCGAAAAACAGGCCGATCGCCAATGAACTGGCGATACCCAGAGGCAGAGAGAATAGGGATAACGTAAATACCCAACCCGAAAATTTTACAAATAGGTACCCCGCCGCTACCCCCAATAATGAACCGACCATTGCACCGGCAATGGCCAGAATGGCGGCCTCCAGCATAAAAAGCATACCAATATCGACGGGCCGAGCACCCAAAGCCATACGAACACCAATTTCACGCCTGCGTTCCGAAACATTCATCAGCATGACATTCATCACGCCCACACCTCCCACCAGCAAAGAAATTCCCCCTAAACCCGCGAGCAAATAGGAAAATGTCTTTGCCTGACGCGTCAATCCATCAAGCAATTGTTTCGGGATCTCAACTTCAACCTGACGACCTTTTGATAGTGAGACAAGGTAGTCACGTAACGACGCGGCGTCACTGTTTAGCGTTGTTGTGTCACGTACTTTGGCAATGACGCTGCCAATTTCTGGCGCAGGCCGCAATCGTCGCATTGCTTCAATGGGCAATATGACGGAATGATCAATCGAGCCGGGGAGTAAAGGGTTTGGCCCCTGAGCAGCGAGAATTCCTATAACTTCAAACAGATATCCCCCAATTTGCAATTGACTACCTATTTGAATAGGTTGATTGGCGACTTTTAATTGTTTGGTAATATCCGCTCCGAGCACGGCATAGGTCGTTTGACGATCATAGTCTGACAGAAAACGCCCCCGCTCAGTCTGTAAATCCAGCACCGCAGCCAGATCAGAGGATGTTCCGGTAATATTCGTATCTATCCCTTGCCCTTGGAAGCGTATACGAGTTGAGTGTAACGTGATGGGCGCAGCATGTGCGATAGTCGGTATTGTATGAATCAGCGCCTGAGTATCCAGTGTAGATGGCGCGGGTTTGACATCGACACCGGGAATAAAACCAAAATGAGCAACTAAGATATTGCTGCCCATACTTTTAAACGTGCTGATAGCTTCATTAACAGCGTTATGGCCGATGTTTAAAAGTGCAATGACAGAAGCACATCCGACGGCGATACCAAGCAAAGCAAGCAAGGAACGCCTTCCTAGCAGACGCAGGCTACCCAGTGATTCACGCAGGGCTTGCACGAAGGAAAAACCGTAGCGATCAGAATTCATATTAAGCATCGAGGCTATCCAGCCGCAGATCGGTTTCGGAGAGCCGACCGCCATTAACATAGAGACAACGCTGCATATTTTTGGCTATTGCGTCATCATGTGTAACCATGACGAGCGTAACGCCTTGTTCACGGTTCAGTGACAGAAGAAGCGCCATGATATCGCGAGCCGTGGCACTATCGAGATTACCTGTCGGTTCATCCGCCAGAATCAGAGAAGGCTTGCCAACCAACGCTCTGGCAATAGCGACACGCTGCCGCTGTCCCCCGGAGAGATCTGCCGGACGATGGTGTATACGATCCGCCAAACCAACCAATTCAAGCTGATATTGCGCTTCCTGCCGGGCCAGAGAACGTGAATATCCACGATATAACAATGGCAACGCCACATTATCCAACGCCTGCATTCTGGGAAGTAAATTGAAACTCTGAAACACGAAACCAATTTCCTGATTTCTTATTCTCGCCCGCTTATTAGGAGTGACACTTGTTATATTAACGTCCCTAAACTGAAAATATCCCGAAGTAGGCTGATCCAGTAAACCAAGAATATTAAGTAGAGTACTTTTACCTGAGCCGGAAGCGCCGACAATTGCACAACTTTGCCCGCGCATGATAGTGAATGATATTTCATCAAGCACTGGGTAATATTTTTCCCCCATACGATAAGATCGACAAATATTTTCCATGTAAATCAGGGCTTCCTGACATGGGGAAGTTGTGATTGTCATGTCTGATTTATTCATCGTTTTTGACATCCATTAAACGTATCACTGACTCCACTTGATTGTTTAACTGGTTTTATATCATGGGAAGATCCTGTTGTAAAAGATTACAGTTTAAGTGAGAAGCAAAAACATCAAACAGCAACAATATATTAGATTTACTTAACATAAATTCAAATTACCCATTGCATTTTAGGGTTAATCCACCCAAATTACTCCTGCCTACTTTGGCATTGCGTGCAGGCTTTTATAAAAATTCAGAAGATACAGGGCGCGAGATCAAAATGTATATCTAAGCTCTCGCAATAGAGAATTATCAGATATTGGGGTAATGGCTATGAAATTAAAAAAAATATTGGGTATTGGTAGTGCTTTATTGTTAACTATGTTCTCACAAACAGCTCCTGCGGCAAGTGGCAGCTATCACTCTTCAGTTGTTCTGCCGACAGTGTATTCCAGAAACTTCACAGAAATAGCTTATCTTCCTATCTCCGGATCGCCACCGGCCTCCGGCAGTATTAACAATGTATCTTGGACCTGGAACGTTGTTGGATGGCCTCAAGGACTATCTGTTTATCTTTGCCAAGGAAATACCAACAATTGCCTGGATATATCACGCACTCGAAGAATGTCAACCGCCGCATTCAATAATAGCAGTCCGACGCAGCAATTTTTTTATGCTCTGAGAGTAGCAAATGGTGGAACAGTACCAGTGGCAGGTCAAACCGGAGAAATTACTGTCAGTTGGCAATAATATTTCAATAACTCTCCAAAGATTGCCGCTAATATTATAGGCGGCAATTCTGATTTGCTTTGAATATTGGTATAGCTTGAGAAATATAAATATACCCGTTATCTTTCAAGTTGCCTCTATGAAATAAATACGAGTTTTAATATTACCAGTGCCACTCTTTCAGATTGATTCAGCATGAAATAAAAGCACTGTTAATGAGTATTAAACTCAGACCAAAAATAAAACTCTTCAATTTCTGTATTTGATAGGAATTTATTATTTTTCAATCGAGTACTCATATTAGGGTGCTCCTGACTTCTATACAAGTTTTGATGGGTAGCCACATTTCAAGGCGTGAATTATCGTTAGGATCGGCTGGCAAAAATCCATATTGCTGATAAAACGGAATGACCTCTGAGGTCATAGGATCAACAAACAGCCCAATCGCTGAAACTTGCTGTGCGACCAACACTGTCCGATAAATGGCATCAATCAATAGCTGTTCACCTATCCTTTGCCTCTTGTATGAACAATCCACAGCAAGTCGGGCCAATTTTACCGCACTAAGTGGATGAGGATATTTTTTGTAATCCCTGTGGGCAAGCGGAGTTGTCACTGAATATCCGGTAAGTGTGTGATATCCGATAATAGTCATGGGCACGGAATCTCGGCAGGCCACATAAGTTTTTGAAATATGCTTTACGGTTTTCTGCCGAGCTTGCTGTTGTAAAAACTGATTTAATTCACTGACACCGCAATCAAACGCCCTACGATCATGCTGCTGAGTGATTTCTTCAATGATTACGGACATTCACCCTATCCTTATAGTACTCAGCGGCTTTAAGTAGTTTAGAGTTTGCTTTTGGCGGATTTTCCAAAGCTGCCAACAAAGCATCAGCCCCCTCCATCGAAAGATGTAAGGTTTCAGTCCGTTCAATTACGTTACGCGCTTTCTCCATTGCTGATTCAATAAGAAACTGTGAAAGTGTTGCGCCGGAGTAATCAGCCGCCCTTTGTATGATCTCTTGAATCTCTGAGGAGGCTCTTGCAACTAAACGGGTCTCTTTGCGTTCTGTATTAGTAGCCATAATTTCACCTACACTTTTAGTCTATATAAACATGGTGCCATTATGGCATACAAAATAGGCGTTTATCAATATGTATGCCAAAAAGGCACACATGAGCACCTAAGAATGTATTATTTTCTGCCTGATAACAGATGACAGCCTAAGCCGCCATCTTGATATCTCTTAGATAATTAATCCTATGGTAGTTCAACCCCTTTATAACCGGATAAAATCAATTCCCATTCCTGTTGGGCAAACCATGTCTGGGTTTTACCATCATAATGAATACTATCAGGCAGAAAGACACCAAACTGAGTCGCCTTTTCGATATAGTCAGGAGAATTCCGCGCATCAATCAATGTTCGGTATTGGGGATCATCAGCGATAACATTATTAATTGCCTCAAGCACATAGCTGGTGTTGATGGGATCAACCACAACCGAAAGCGGATAATACAATCTCCACGGTATACTGCGAGAATCCAAAGCATCATTGATACCCGTAATGATGCGGGTAAAATTCTTCTCTGATGCCTGTGCCGCCAATAAACTTCCGGTTTCTGCTTCCCACTGGTTCCAATGGACAGCCAAAATGCGAGGATTTTTGCCTAGCCTACGCAATGATTCGACAGCCATGCGCAAAGTTCTGATCGCACGGGGATAAAGTGATTCCACATCGCTGGGATCACGCTCAGGCGCCCAACGGTTATCCGGCGAATTATCCAGATACATACCCTGACCACCCCAACCCATCAAAATGACATAAAGATCAGGCAAATTAAGCGCATTACCTTGATTTATATGGTCTTGCCAGAGTTTAGCAAAACGGTTGGCAGCATTAACTGAGTGATCTTGATTGCCATGAAGTGAACCGACAGATGCGCCAATATTGGCATTCCCAAAGCTAGTCAGCCCTGTCCAGTTAATTGTGGGAAAGTCAACGCTGTAAACTTCTGGCAGAGATAATGTGAATACGTTTTTTAAACCTTGTGTCATTTCTTCATCTGGCGGTAATTGTGTTCCATGACCATAACTATTTGATTGTCCAAGTATGATAAATAGCGGCGCATCATTAGGCGCCCACGGAGAATATTTTATTTCATGAGAATAAGATTGTTTATCTATCATCAGTTTTCCTCTTAAGATAATTTAAGTTATTAGGTCTATTCTCTTCACCAAAATATAACTGTTTTTTACAGATAAAAATTATTTATTTAATCAATCATATTTATATCGCGCTAATGTAAAACTGCTTTAAATATTAATTTTTTACTCTAAGAAATATAAACCAAATATCTTTTTCACAGGTAAATTATTTATATTTCACAATGTATTTTTCTTTGAAGAAAATATGCTTAAACATAGCAACTGACCTACCCATCACGAAAAATACACCTATTAGTCTAATCGAGCAAATAAAAATATATACCCGTTATCTTTC
>NZ_JAZGJN010000202.1:0-19207 GCF_038085095.1 Photorhabdus sp. P32
CTCCGTCGGGTAAACGGAATTTGATTAAAGCAAAGTGCCGGATAAAAAACCAGCACTTTGTCAATAATCTGAAATGCCCTCCTTTTTGGAGGGCATTTCAGATTATTGATAACGTAACAATTTTTTACTTGGTGTTCCGTTTTAATCAAGTTCTGTTCACAAAAGCATCGGCGGCATCATTTTTTCCAGCTTTACCCGCCAGACGATAGGGAGAAACAAAGTTACTCTTTAAACCCCAAATCCCGCTGAAAAAATAATTATAAGTTTCCGGTCAATGAGTCGGCTGATAACTCACATTAAGACGTTTAGCCAATCTCTCAAGTCGCTTATCCAATGTCCAAAGTCTTGCTCTTGGCGTTATTAAGGTTGATGCCAGCAACGTAATATCAATAAAACCACATCCAAGCCCGTACAGTTTTTCGTTTTCAATAAACGCCATCACTTCGGCAATACTGGCCTGATGGCTTGGTGGTAAGAGACCTAGATCACCAAGTGTTCGCAGTCTTGGAGCCGGAGGGGTACCACATGCTATCTCTGCCAATACCATTGGATGTATCAGAACCAGATTCCGGCTCAGCAACTGAATCAACCCGTCATTCCGGTTTTTGAAATGGTCAACCCAGACGGATGTATCAACCAAAATAGTCATTATACGGATGGCTCCTCGCGGCGGCGGGGAATCGTCTGCATTTCAGGCGATGTACCGCCGAGCGAAGCGAGCCGCTTTGCAGCCTGCACCTGAACAAACGTTTTCATTGCTTCCCGGAAAATATCAGCTTTGTCCATGCTAGGATCGGCCATTTCCAGCGCCTGTGCATACAGCACATCATCAATCGTGACAGTAGTTCGCATTTGATTACCTCATTGATTCAGATATTGATGCGATATTGCATCAATATCTGAATCAATGCAAGAGCATAAAATCTATGGTCACCCTCGTTTTTGCAACACTCACTTTGATGAATTTTAGGATTGCTTAAATCTATCCGGCGTCACCATAGGCAAGGATGCCCGCGCCCCTTGGAATATATACCCGTCATCTTTCAAGTTGCCTCTTTGTTGGCTGTACTCACTCACCACGGTCACATAGTTATCTATGCTCCCGGGGATTCGCTCCCTTGCCGCCGCGATGCATCTTGAAATCCATTGGGTATACACTGATGATTAAGTATTCCATGAATTTGGTACCGGCGAAATCACTTTGGCTATGTAAGAGATATTATTCGGTATGCAGAAATAGCTCATCGTATTTAATTCAAGGGTCTGGTCAATATAATTATTTCATTTAAAGTCCCATCACATAGAATTTATGAAAGATTATTCTTTTTAGATCATCTATTTTTACCTGTGTCCTTGCATGATTAGATAAGACTTCGATTTGATTTTTCAGGATAAATAATCGCAGTTTTTTCTCCTGTTGGATCTTTAAATTATGATACAGGTCATAAAATACAATATTTCATGATTCATATGCTCGGAAATGAATATAAACTAAAAATGAGCAGCAATTGTCGCCAATATAAATAGCTGGACAAAATAATGGAGAATGGAATAAACCTAAACTATGAAGATATAACGGAAGAGAATTATATCCTAATAAATAATCTTTATAAGCGTGATATAGGTAGCTTGGATTATTTTATTTGGAAAAACATGAAAGAAAAGAAATATAATCTTTCTAGTGAGATAAAAGCATTTCTGTATAAAAGAAACGATATATACTTGTCAATTGTTATAACAAGAAAGTGTGAATTTAGCCTTAAACACAGACGAGTATCCATTAATATGCTTAGTGATTTTGGCATAGATGAAAGTGTGAAATCACGAACTTTGATAATAGAAAGTGTCAAACAAACACATCGTAATGATGTGGATGCGACGGTTTGTTACTCGGATGAAAGAAAGATCAAATGTTATGCAAAGATTTTCGAAAAATACATATGTAGCAGAGTGAACGTTTTTGATTTTACAGAAATAGTAGTAGAAGGATGTACTAAAATCGATGTAGACCTAAGTGATTTTAATGAAGTAGATAATATTAATAAAATCAATTTTTTCGGCAGGGAAGTAAATAACGATTGGATCGCTTACTCACAGCAGTGTCCTCGCTATAGGGATATTAAGTTGTTAACGGTTGGGAAAGAATTAGCGATATTAGGTTTTGATGATGCCACAGTGGAAGTGATAGGTTTATCCAATACCGCTCCCGGTACAATTATATCCGTGATTGATTCTTGTCTTGCTACTAGGCAAAAATGCAGAATAATCTTACCGAATCCTATTTATTCTGAACTACAAAGTAGACTGAATAAACATAGTGTTATAAATAAATTTAGCATGATGATTGCCTGGCATGCCGAAGAGGATTTTAATTTGTGTCATGAAAATATATTTATCAGTAGAATCGACAAGCGATAAAGGAGTTTAAAATGGGATGTATTTTTTGTCACCCAGAGTCTTCCTTTGAAAAGGATAAAATACTTTTACAAGGGGAATATTTCTATGCTTTTGTACCTAAAGGCCAGATAATTGAGGGCTATATCATCATTGCCACCAATAAATGTGAAACTGATTTGGGGGGATATCGCTGCTTTGCAGAAATATACGATGAAGAAGCAATAAAAGAGCTAAAACAGTTTAAGAGTATAATAAATGATTTTTATCGCGAATATTACAATATAAGCAACCCTCTTTGCTATGAAAATGGACGGGCCGGTGGCTGTATCATCATGGACCCGAATCAAAAATATTGTTACCATGCACACTTATGTTGTTTCCCTACCGAGATTGATCTTCATAATAAATTAAAAGATCAATTTAAAATGCATACCATAGACTCATTGGATGAACTTAAGATATTCGGTGAAGCTGGCCCCTATATTTACGTTGAAGATAGTGGTAATAAATATGTTTTTACGATAGGTGAATCAGATTTCATTGAGAGAGGAATGATCAGAACAGTATTGGCAAATAGTTTAAATGTGCCGGAAAGATCGGATTGGAGAGATAATGAAGGGATAAAGGAGATGGATGAGGCTGCTAAAAAATTTAAATTATATATTAGTCACCATATGGAGATTGGATAATGTTATATGCAGATGTAGCTTCTACTTCATGGCCAAAATCACAAGAAGTGAAAGACATGATAAATATGTATCTAGACACTCTTGGGGTAACTCCAGGGCGATCTTTATCACAACAATCTAAAAAGGTGACTGAACTCGTTGAAGAGTGCCGACATGAATTCATCGAACAAACAAAATTAAAGGGTCATGGTACAGTAATTTTTAATTCGGGAGCAACGTACTCCCTCAACGAATGTATAAAAGGTACACTTAAGCCGGGTGATAATGTCATTACGACCCATTTAGAACATAATTCGGTGCTTAGACCGATAAACCATTTAAAAGATATTGGGGTAAGTAGTCAATTGATCGATGTGACAGATGGTGAAATTGACATGTCGCATTTGGAGTTTTTATTAAAGAATAGGAAAACTAAGTTATTGGTGGTTCATAGTTGCTCCAATACTATTGGTACATTTTGTAATATAGATGAGATAGGAAAACTGGCACATTTATACGGTGCGATGGTTTTAGTTGATAGTTCACAATCTTTTGGTTCACAAGCAATTGATTTATCGAAAGGTAATATTGATTACCTTGTTTTTAGCGGGCACAAAAGCTTAGGAGGAGTATCAGGTATTGGCGGGTACTTTATTCTTGATAATGGATTTTCTCATAGTGAATTAATTCAGGGTGGGACAGGTGTATTATCAAGATTAACAACGCAACCAACTGGAATACCATACAAATATGAATCAGGTACACAAAACACTATTGGCATACTTTCATTGCTAGCGTCCATAAGGCGTTTAAAAAAAACTGGGATAGAGAATATTCAAAATCAATTACAAACTCTGCGTATAAATCTTATCGATGAACTATCACAATTAAAGAAGGTCAAATTAATCTGTAAACATAAAGTCGGATTGCCAACAATTCTTTTTACAGTGGAAGGTTATCATCCAGGAGAAGTCTCTTATATACTAGAAAACAAATACAATATTATTACCCGTCCCGGGTTACAATGCGCACCGTTAGCTCATAAAAAATTCGGAACTTATCCTGATGGCGCTGTTCGGGTTAGCCTTGATACGTCGCATACAATGGAAGATATTTTGAAAATAAAATCTGCTTTAGTGAAAATTACTGAGGAAAATTATAAAGATAATACTGATAATTAATGAGAATAGTTCAGGAAATTTGGGAGATTTAGTAATAAGCTGAGCTGTGAGTAAACATTTATAGTTCATGATTTTAATGTTAAAAAACAATAAATTACCGTTAGCAAATAGTCTGGCGATCACTAGGGAAATTAATTTTATATTTATTTAAAAAGAATGAAAATATATCATTAATTACCATTGGTAAATAATATAATAATGAAGATTAATAAATATATTGTTATATAAGGAAGTGATATGCATTTAATTAAAAATGATGTTATGTGAGAATATAGATGAATATGCCTAACAAGAATGAGCATTATCTAATTGATTTAATTAATGGTAAATTGAATTATATAAATAT
This sequence comes from Photorhabdus sp. P32, assembly GCF_038085095.1. Classification (NCBI taxonomy): domain Bacteria; kingdom Pseudomonadati; phylum Pseudomonadota; class Gammaproteobacteria; order Enterobacterales; family Morganellaceae; genus Photorhabdus; species Photorhabdus sp. P32. The sequence continues at coordinate 4,593 of NZ_JAZGJN010000202.1, forward strand.
TGATGGAAACGGAGATTTTAATAATACCCACATAGACTGGAAAGATACTGTAATTTTATCTGGTTCTTTCAATCCACTTCATAAAGGTCATGAAGAATTAAAAGAAATTGCTACAGTGCTGACCAAAAGAAAACCCTATTATGAACTGTCAATCAAGAATGCGGTAAAACTTACAATTTCAACCGATGAAATTTTCGAGAGGATAAGACAATTTAAGGGGAAAGGTGATATAGTTTTAAGTGACGCTAAATTTTTTACTGAAAAATCGTACATTTACCAAGGAGCAATTTTTGTCATTGGAGCTGATTTATGTCAGGAAATTAATAATCCTATTTATTATGGCGGTGATGCAGGATTAAAAAAATCTCTTATGACAATTAAGAGTAATGATTGTCGATTTCTGGTGGCTGGACGTTTTTTTAATAATAAATATTATACAGTTGATGATTTGATGAATATTAGCAAGGAACATCGATTTTTATTTGAATCTATTCCCGAAGATTTATTTCGCTTAGATATATCATCAACGGAAATAAGGTTAATGAACAAAGGATAGGAGATAGATTATGAGTAAAGAAAATAATAAAGAACTGCTGGATAGTAAAATCAATTTAAATTCAACATATTTAACTAAAGAGATTCAAAGAAGATTAAAGCAAGCTTCATTTATATTTAACCCTAGCCATAGAGCTTTAAATTGCCAGTTAAATAGTTCACAAATTAAATTATTTTATGAAATATGTGCGTTCTTGGAACAGGATGGTAATTTAGATATTCTTGCCTCTTGCATACACGATCTATGGTGTGCGAAATATTTAGTCGATAATAAGACGGCTATGCAAGACTCAGTAACAAAACTCGAAATTGAGTACAATTTGCAAATTAATTTTTTAAAACCTTATCAAGCATTCAATGAAAAAGAGAAAGCGTTTGAGAAAAGATTAATAAAGAGCGATTTAAGTATTATATCAGAAGTAATAAAAAATCTTTATTTATACGATGATAATATTATATCTGATGATTTTAATTATGAGACATTACTTTCTACAAACGATACTATTTTTTCTGATTTAATGACAATACTAGGCCATAGTGACAGCATAATAGAAGTTGCAGCAAAAAGAATCCATGCTAGCTGGTTTGATATAATGAAAGAGTTTTATGCCCATGATGAAAGAGTTCAATTCCAAGAAAAGCCAAACATTGACAATTCAGATTTTATAAAAAACAGAGATGGGATACGCATTGATCTCGCCGCTATTTATATTGTGCTCATGGAGATAAAATATAACAGCCTTTATATGGAGATTTAAAATGATACATCTATTTTTGTCACCGCATTTAGATGATGTGGCTTTAAGTGCTGGCGGTTTAATACATAAATTAGTTTCAGAAAATCAAAAGGTGGTTGTTTTAACATTTTTTACTGGATATGACGAAAATCTTACATCTCATTACTTACACTCTGCTGGTAATGATAATATGAATTCATTTATAAAGTTTTATTCAAAGCGAGCTAATGAGGATATCGCTTTTTGTAATAAACTATCAGCGATTCCAATACATGGTAAAATTTTAGATTGTATTTACAGAACCGACCAATACGGTGAACCTATGTATACAAATTCCGCCATGATTTATAGTGGCTTGATACATAAATCAGATTATGCATCTGATATGGCTCAAGATCTCATTGACAAAACATTGTTAAATTATCAACCTGATTATATATATGCTCCTTTGGGAATAGGTCGACATGTAGACCACATCATAATAAATAATCTTGTAAATAATATAAAAGGTTCACATAAGTTTAAAATATTACTTTATGAAGATTTTCCCTATGTTTTAGGTGAATATCCTATGGTTAACCCAGATAGTTTGGAGAATGCTTTATTAAGAAATAACAAATTTGATAAGCACGCTATATTGGTGGATATTAATTTAAAAGAAAAAATGCAAAATATCTTATTTTATGAATCTCAATTAGAACCTCTGTTTGATAATGAATTAAATCTTTTAATCTCATTGGAGAAATATCATCACTCTATTAATAAAGAAAAAATCCAAGAGCGTTTTTGGTTAATTAATTAAAAGGTTAACAATGAAAAAAGTATTTATAATATATCATGATCTTTTTTTGAATGGATATGGTGGGGTAGAAACGGTATGTTCAAATTTAATAAATATAATTGGCCGTGCTAACATTGAAATTGATTTCATTTTCATATCCCTAAATGATAAAAACAGAATTGAAAATCGAGCGTGGTTATCTAATGCTCAACATATCTCCTTAGCGTCAAGTCATTACGAATCTCGCCAGGATATTGCATGCGGACTGTCCTTGATATTAGAAAGATTTCGCCCCGAGATTTTGATAAGCTTAGACATAACATCTTGCAATATTGCTAAACTTTCCGGTGAAAAAATTAATTTCCCAGTAAAAACTTACTCTTGGCTGCATACTTCCATTAGAAATCCTACTCCACAGAAAATTAAAGATTTATGCTGTGTCGATGAGCACCTTGTAATTAGCTCTGGTTTAAGAGATCAAATGTTATCCTTTGGGATAAAAGCGGATAAGCTTCATCTTATTTTCAATCCTATCAAGATAAACTCCTTGATAATTCCTCAACCAAAACATATAGCTAAATTCTTATATGTTGGCAGAATTCTTGCTTATAAGTCGAAAAATTTAACTGAACTATTTTTAGCTCTTTCGCCATTACATGGTGATTGGGAATTACATATAGTAGGTTCTGGTGATGATGAGGATTATTTAAAAGAATTATCTTCACAACTCAATATAAATAACAATATTATTTGGCATGGTTGGCAAGATCAGCCTTGGGAATTTGTGATGGATAACATAAAAGAGGTGTCAGCTTTTATTTTAACATCAAAATATGAAGGTTTTGGCATGGTATTAGCGGAAGCCATATCTTATGGTATCTATTGTATAAGTTCAGATTGTCAGTGTGGCCCGAATGATATCATCAATGATTTAAACGGTGAGCTTTATAAATCAGGTAATATTCTTGAATTATCTAAAAAGTTACAACTCATTATTGATGAACGTAAAATAAGAGATCATCCGGCAATAAAAAATTCTATTGCCTTTCTTTACGAGGATAATTTTCTGTTAAGAATCACTAAAGCTTTATCCCTCCAGCTATAACATAAGTATTACCGGCCAGAAAGTGTGATGAAAGTGAAACCTGATGCCCTCCTCATTTGGAGAGCATTTGTTTTGCAATGATTTACCCTTTGTTTTTGATACTGTTGATAAACGTTTCTCGTGCAGTTGAAGATCCAAGGCGTTCCGCTTCATCCAACAATTTGAGTGCTTTATCAATATTGCCGTTCTTAATTTCCTTTTTAATTGCATCATTGAAATAACGTTCTGTATCGCTCAAGACCGGTTTGACCTTTTGCGGTGTGGATGGCGTTACGGCGGCTTGTGTTGGCCCGACAATGATCGGTTCTTGTGCTGGAGTTGAGAAAACTTGACCGATTGTGATGTTGCCGGCGTTTTGTTCTGATTTTACTTTCAGCTTCAACGTACCTGTTTGCGTATGGCGGGCAACGGGATCTGGAATAGCGGGAACGGCATTACCGACGCCTTGAGCGTAAGCTTTGGCGGGATCAACCATTTGTGTGGATTGCTGTAAATCGGTATGGGTGGTGTAAACCAGTATATAAATTTGTTGTTGCCCCAATGCTGGTGTTAGCTTTAATGTGCCTTCCAGCCGGTCGGTGGACATAACCCCCGGACGTTCATACGGAAAGTAACTACTTGGGTAAAATGCGGCAGGGCGTAACCCTTGATCCAGTACTAAAACATTGGGTACGTAAACTTGTTTATCTTGTACCAAGCTGCTCAGGGTAATATCCAGAGAGCCTCGGTTTGCCGGCAGCGCGAATGCTGCTATCGGCCCCTGAATATCTCCCTCATTAAGATGTTGGGATGTGGCATTGAGGATAATGGTCTGAGTATCACTGGTATTAATCGGTTGCCAGCTCAATTTTTGCAATGCTGTTATTGAGAGGGAAGGGGCGACAATATCCTGTGTCGTGGTTGCCTGAGTTGTTGTAGTGATAGATGTTGCATAGCTTATCAGAGGAACTGTGCTACAGAGTACAGCACTAAGGCAACATGAGAGCAGTTTAGTTTTCATTTCTTACCCTTCCCTTGTTCGGTTGAAAAGAAAGAGACTGATACCCACGGGCAAAAGGCATATCAGTCTAAAAGGCGATCATCTGATTGATCTGAGATCAAATCGTTATAACTGGATTACCACCAAGCTTCGAATTGTGCCCCAAAGGTGAATTCATCATCGTCGCCACGGCTGAATTTATGTGTTGCTGTATCACGGTAGGCCATGCCGTTAATGTAGCCGTCGTTGTTATTCGCATGACCCCATTTTTCATCCCATTTTGCATAGGTAGCGAACAGGCGAATGGCCGGACGGGACCAAATGCTGTCGCCTGCCTGCCATTGTTGAGCGAGGGTGATTTTGTACTGATCATTGGTGTCATGAGTACGTTGGGATTTGACGTTATCATAACCAATGTCCAGCAGTGTACTCATCGTCGATGTCCATTTGTACATTGGACGTACCCCAACCGTATACCATGTGTTGCCATTGTTGTTATCACGGTCAGTATCCTGATACATCGCTACGTACATCAGATCCCATTTTTCTGCGAGATTAATCGCGCCATGATTCAGAATACGCAACATGTGACCGTCATTGTTTACGCTGGCGCCTTCAGAATGACCGCTGTTGTAGGAGGTCATAGAATCGGTTGCGTACTGTACGACAAATTTGTTAAAGCCCCCTAACATGCTCTGTGTATGCTCGGCGGTAAACATGAAACCATCTTTGGACGCATTACGATCAAGGTGGTAATGCTCTCGCGCATTGGCGCGCCCATAGTCAAAACCAAGTTCCAGATTACCGCCTGGGTTAACTTCCAAGCCGGATAGACGAATATCGTAGACATCATTGGAGGTGGGAATTTCTTTGCGCTGGCTAGCAATCCAGCCATAAGAACCGCCAGATTCGGTATTGCGGGTAACCGCCAGTGAGAGCTTGCTAAAACCGAGATCAATATCTTGCAGGCCAGCGCCCGGACCAGAGATATCCCAATAGTAGAAATCGATCATATGTACGTCATGGCGCTGGTAAAAGCGTTTACCTGCCCACAATGTTGAGCCGGGTAACCAATCGATGACGTTCTTCGCTTGAACATTCACTTCACGGAATGCAGGATCGGTGGATTCCCAGTCATTTTGTTGCGCCACGGAATAAGCCACGTTGGTATCGAAGTAGAAACTCTTATTGCCATCTTTCCATAACTCTTGACCCAGCTTAAGTTCAGCATAGGTTTCACATTCATTACCTAAACGGTATTTGCTCTGTGCGCCAGTGCTTTTGAAACACTGTTGTTCACCGCCGCTGCCGGTCCAACCAATACCAGAACGGGCGTAGCCGTGGAATTCTACGGCCGATGCCTGAACAGACAGTAATCCGGCCATAATTGTTAGTGAGATAGGTAATATACGCATTGATTTCATCAGTTGTTCTCCTGTCGTTTTGTGATTAGCTCAGGCTCAAACACCGGGTTCTTTATGCAGACGCTGGCATGCCGTTCCGTCTTCTCGGAATAAATGGCAGCGGTGGGGAGGTAATCCGATGGTGAAGGTCGATCCTTCTTCCACCAGCACAACATCAGGCTGGCGATAAACCAGATTCTGACGAATGGCCGGGATTTCAATGTGAACCTGGGTTTCATTTCCTAACTGTTCGACAACCTGCACTATGCCTTCCAATGTGACATCAGCAATATCACTTGGCAGGAGGTGTTCAGGACGTATCCCCAGAGAGACATTACTGCCTACTTTTACCCCCTTGCTTTCTACGGGCAGCCAGATTTGCTGTCGGTTGGGCAGAGTAATTTGCACCTGATCAATAGCGGTAGCCGTGACTTTAACTGGCAGGAAATTCATTTTGGGCGAGCCAATAAAACTGGCGACAAAGCGGTTAACCGGATAGTGGTATAGTTCAAGCGGTTTGCCAACCTGGGCAACATCGCCACCATCCAGTACCACGATTCTGTCGGCCAGCGTCATCGCTTCAACTTGATCGTGGGTGACATAAATCATCGTGCGTTGCAATCGTTTGTGCAGGCGTGAGATTTCAATGCGCATTTGGACCCGCAGCGCGGCGTCCAGGTTGGAAAGAGGCTCGTCTAACAGAAAAACGCTGGGTTCAGCGACCAAAGTACGGCCAATAGCAACACGTTGACGTTGCCCGCCTGATAGGGCTTTAGGGCGGCGATCAAGCAGGTGAGCGAGTTGAAGCATCTCGGCAATTTGCTTTACCCGTTGCTGAATATCGCTTTTTTTGGCGCCAGCCAGCTTCATGCCGAATGACATATTGTCTGCAACCGACAGGTGGGGATACAGTGCATAAGACTGAAAAACCATCCCAACGCCGCGTTTGGCGGGGGGCACATCGTTCATGCGGATGTTATTGATCAGCAAATCACCGGAAGTGACATCTTCCAGACCCGCAATCATCCTTAATATTGTCGATTTTCCACAACCTGATGGACCGACAAAAACGATAAATTCGCCTTCTTGTATCTCAAGGTTGATGTTCTTGGAAATAATAGTTTCGCCATAAGCTTTCGATACATTATGTAATGTGACGCTCGACATGTGTTCCCCCGGACTTATCACCGCAATTCGCGATGAAAAATAATAAACCAGAGTGTGTTTAAGATGACGGATGAGTAAATCCTCCATACCCAAGTTTTTTATGGGGGAGGAGTCAGGAGGATGAGATAAGCGTTGTTGAGTGGGTTAGGTATGAGCTACTGGATAAATTGTGAGACTTATCGCAAAAAAAGATGCCCCTTTTTGTGGTCAACGGCACGGTTCTGTTGTTTTTGGAATAGAGATCACAGCCATTCCGGGCAGGGCGTAGAGTAGGGGAGGATGAGTCTTTCCATTGTTGATCGCACACTAGGCCAGCATTCTCCGCCAATGTAACAAAACAGTTCACCCTGAACCTATTCAAACTACTATAAGGACGGAATGATGATAAAAACAACCTTAAAAGTAGGCGCTCGTACCCTGGCGCTTTCTGTTTTAGCCTCACTAGTACTTTCTGCCTCTGCTTTCGCAAAAATTGAAGAAGGTAAGCTAGTTATCTGGATCAACGGCGATAAAGGCTACAATGGCCTGGCGCAAGTTGGTAAGAAATTTGAAAAAGATACGGGTGTCAATGTTACGGTTGAGCATCCAAACAAATTTGAAGAGAAGTATTCACAAGTTGCAGCAAGCGGTGATGGGCCGGATATTATTTTCTGGGCGCATGACCGCTTTGGCGGCTACGCCCAGTCTGGTTTGGTGGCGGAAATCACGCCGGATCAGAACTTCAAGGACAAGTTATTTCCATTCACTTGGGATGCTGTGCGCTACGACGGTAAACTGGTCGGTTATCCTATCGCGGTTGAAGCTCTCTCTCTTATCTACAATAAAGACTTGGTGAAGACTCCGCCAAAAACTTGGGAAGAGATCCCAGCTCTGGATAAAGAACTGAAGAGCAAAGGCAAAAGCGCCATTATGTTTAATCTGCAAGAGCCTTATTTCTCCTGGCCGCTCATTGCGGCGGACGGAGGGTATGCTTTCAAGCTGGAAAATGGCGCATACGATGTGAAAAACACTGGAGTGAATAATGCCGGTTCCAAGGCAGGGCTGAATTTCATTATCGATTTGGTGAAAAATAAGCATCTGAACGCAGATGCTGACTATTCCATTGCCGAAGCCGCGTTCAACAAAGGTGAAACGGCGATGACCATCAACGGTCCGTGGACGTGGTCCAACATCGACAAAAATAACATAAATTACGGCGTGGCGTTGTTGCCGACCTTTAAAGGTCATCCGTCTAAACCGTTTGTCGGCGTACTGACGGCAGGTATTAATGCCGCTAGCCCGAATAAAGAGCTAGCGAAGGAGTTTTTGGAAAACTATTTGCTGACCAACGAAGGTCTGGAGATGGTGAATAAGGATAAGCCGTTGGGCGCTGTGGCGCTGAAATCCTATCAGGATATTCTGGCCAAGGACCCACGTATTGCTGCCACGATGGAAAATGCTCAAAGAGGCGAAATCATGCCGAACGTCTCACAAATGAGCAGTTTTTGGTATGCCGTGCGCAGCGCTGTGGTTAATGCGTTGACTGGCCGTCAGACCGTTGATGACGCATTAAGCGATGCAGAAGCCCGTATAACCAAATAACTTGTGGGCGCTCTTCTTTTGAAGGGTGTCTCTTTCCTGCAACCAGTAAGGATGCCTGTTTGCAGGAAGATTGATTAAGCTATCCGCAAAGCTGTTACGTCGTAGTAAAAAGGAAGAGCATTATGTCAGCGACGCTCGAAAAAACATCATGGTGGCAGCATTCTGCTCTGAAATGGTTTGCAGTGAGCCTGTGTATACTCTTTACCGGTTATCTGGTGGTATTGATGTACTCACAGGGCGAGTATCTATTCGCGATACTGACACTGGTATTGTTAGGAATGGGGACTTACGTTTTTGCCAACCGCAATACTTATGCCTGGCGCTATGTCTATCCGGGTATCGCCGGGATGGGATTGTTTGTACTGTTTCCGCTTATTTGCACCATCGCCATCGCCTTTACCAACTATAGCAGTACCAATCAACTGACTTTTGAACGTGCGCAATCTGTCTTGATGAGCCGTCAGTATCAATCAGGGCAAACATTTACTTTTAAGCTCTACCCAAAATCGGAGCTGTGGGTTTTGGCGCTGAGCGCGCCAGGCCAGACTAAGCAATTGGTATCCGAGCCATTTTCTCTGTCAGTAACAAAAGAGACGACTTTACATTTGCACGAGCAGGACAGTATTCAGAACGGTGAGGCGGCGACATTGCGCATTATCACCCAGAATCGACAGGCGCTGAACCAATTGGTTGCTGTTCTACCGGATGGCAACCGGCTGAAAATGAGTTCACTACGTCAATTCGCTGGCGTGCATCCGCAATACTCTCTTGGGGAAGATGGTAAGACCCTGACCGACAATCAAACAGGTACGTTTTATCGTCCCAATACGGATACCGGTTTCTATCAGTCTATTAATGCTGAGGGAAAATGGGGCAATGAGACTCTGACGCCAGGATTTACTGTTGCCATCGGGTGGAAAAATTTTCTGCGGGTGATACAGGATGAAGGTATTCAGAAACCGTTCCTGGCTATTTTCGTTTGGACGGTTGTCTTTTCTCTGTTCACTGTGGTGCTGACTGTAGCTATTGGCATGGTTTTGGCTTGCATTGTGCAGTGGGAAGCGCTGAAAGGCCGCGGTGTTTATCGCATGCTGCTGATTCTGCCTTATGCAGTGCCATCGTTTATTTCCATTTTGATTTTTAAGGGATTGTTTAATCAGAGTTTCGGCGAAATCAATCTGTTGCTTAGCGGTCTGTTTGGTATTAAACCTGCTTGGTTTGCCGATCCGACGATGGCCCGAACCATGCTGATTATCGTGAATACTTGGCTTGGGTATCCCTACATGATGATCCTCTGCATGGGATTGTTAAAAGCAATACCGGACGATTTGTATGAAGCGTCGGCAATGGATGGGGCGGGGCCGTTGCAGAATTTTTTCAAGATTACCTTCCCATTGCTGATTAAACCGCTGACGCCGTTGATGATCGCCAGTTTTGCCTTTAACTTTAACAACTTTGTTCTGATTCAGTTGCTAACTCTTGGCAGGCCGGATCGCATTGGCACCACGACACCGGCAGGTTATACCGATTTATTGGTGAACTATACCTACCGTATTGCTTTCGACGGTGGTAGCGGTCAGGATTTTGGTTTGGCTGCGGCGATTGCCACAGTGATCTTTTTGCTGGTGGGTGCGCTGGCGATTATTAACCTGAAAGCTACCCGTATTAAATTTGACTAAGGAGGGAATGCAATGGCGATGGTTCAACCCAAATCACAGAAATGGCGTGTATTGGCGACGCATTTGTTGATGTTAACCTTTATTGCCATGATCGTATTCCCGCTGTTGATGGTGATTACTATCTCACTGCGGCCGGGGAATTTTGCGACAGGGAGTTTGATCCCGGAAAGTATCTCCTGGGAGCATTGGAAATTAGCGCTTGGCTACAGCGTGGTGTCACCGGATGGTCATGTTACACCGCCCCCTTTCCCCGTTATGTTATGGCTCTGGAACTCTGTTAAGGTCGCCTTTATTACCGCCGCAGGTATCGTTACATTATCAACTACCTGTGCTTATGCCTTTGCCCGTATGCGTTTTCGCGGTAAAAGCACCTTGCTGAAAGGCATGCTCATTTTTCAGATGTTCCCGGCAGTCCTGTTCTTAGTCGCGTTATATGCCCTGTTTGATCGTTTGGGGGAATATGTACCGTTTATCGGCCTTAATACCCACGGTGGCGTGATTTTTGCCTACCTGGGGGGCATTGCGTTGCATGTCTGGACGATTAAAGGTTATTTCGAAACCATTGATGGCTCTTTGGAAGAGGCGGCTGCGCTTGATGGCGCGACGCCGTGGCAAGCTTTCCGCATGGTGCTGCTACCGCTTTCGGTACCGATTCTGGCAGTGGTATTCATTCTTTCCTTCATTGGCGTCATTACGGAAGTACCTGTTGCTTCGCTGCTTCTGCGAGATGTGAACAATTACACTTTGGCGGTGGGTATGCAACAGTACCTTAACCCACAGAACTATCTTTGGGGCGATTTTGCCGCCGCTGCTGTACTCTCAGCACTCCCTATTACCATCGTCTTCTTGGTTGCTCAGCGCTGGTTGGTCAATGGTTTGACCGCCGGGGGAGTAAAAGGATAATCGCAATATTCACCAGTATATACCCAATGGATTTCAAGATGCGTCGCGACGGCAAGGGAGCGAATCCCCGGGAGCATAGAGAACGATGTGACCGGGGTGAGTGAGTGCAGTCAACAAAGAGGCAACTTGAAAGAGGACGGGTATAAATCCCTTTAATAGATTGAGATTAAAGGGATTCATGGAAGTATCAATTATTGCTGGTGGTGAACTTGACGATTTAATTGCCATGACAGGAGATCGGTAAATACCTGCCAACGTTGGAACTGTTTGGTTTGGTCTGCTGTCATTGGCTGAGGTTCACCGAGTAATAATCCCGTTTGCTGTGCCCACGGTCGAAATTCACCTTTGCCTATCATGACATAAGCCCCTTGTGGTGTAAGAGTGATTTCTGGGTTGTATCCTTGACACCAGATAGGGTCTAGTTGTTCAGCCAGCAAATTACAGCCGGTACGGTAGTAAGCCGTATTTGACAAGCTTAAATGGTAGAGGGTTGGCCAGATATCTTTATGACTACCGACTCTGGTCGCATCAAAGGTCGTGTTTTGGCGATAAGCTGGCGGCACGTAGAGATAAAACGGTACACCGTGGCCGATTGCCAGTTCGTGAGCATCTGGATAACTGATCCCTCGAATATTATGGTCACCGGTTGCTGCAATAATAGTATGAGAAGCTAATGACTGAGATTTTACCCAACTAATAAATTGTCCCAATTGATCATTGGCGTAACGCAGGGTATGAAAAACCTCTTGTAACTCATTACCACTAGCCAAATGACTTAAGCGTTGTTTTTCGGTATCACTCAGCTTGATGTCGGTTTTCTGATAACCTGCCGGCGATTTATACGGTGGGTGATGGGTGGTAGACAATGACATAATCAGAACATGTTCCCCGTTCTTTTCTGCCTGTGTCAGACGATCTTGAATATAACGGAACATGAACTCGTCAGGCACGCCCCAGGTACCAAATTTAGCTTCTGGATAGCGTTTTTTCAGTCCATTCTGATCGATAAATTCACTGACTCCCAGGTTTGGCAGGAACTGATTCAAATTACGCCATGCTCCGTTACCGGATGTGACGAAGATGATTTTGTAACCATTCGCCAAATAGGGTTTAAACATATTGCTGGTGAAATCGAGACCCTGCGCTGTGGATTGGCTGATTGCACTGTTCGGGCTGCGAATCAAGAAACGGCTCAAACTGTCAATGGTGCCATCGCCTTCGGAAACGAAACGTTCAAAACGCCAGTCGTTTTGCCAGTGCTGGCGTAGGGTACCAAAAACATCAAGGTCTGGGCGATCTAAGCTTTGTAGGTGATAACCCATACTCTCCATGACGTTAAATATGACGTGAGGCGGATTTTTTTGAGCGGTAGGGTTATCGGCAGTTTTAGCCATAAACGGTGACAGATTTGCGGGGGTTGGTTTCTCTAGGAAATGTTTTAACAACCAGCGACCTTGTGCATCTGTTGCTTCTGGGAAGTGGCTATTTTTGTAATGATCATTAAATGCCCAGTTCAACGCCATTGGACCATTAGGTGTCAGCATATTAAGCATTTTGACTTCTGAAACCTGTGTATTGGCCTGACGTAGTGGAAAGGTACCTAGGGAGCCGCGCATGCCAACGAAGCAGACAGTCAAAATAACCAGCGTTGCGATAGCAGAAATGGGCAGACTAGTTTTGCGCTCTGTGCGTGAAATAAGGTAGCGTTGCCAGAGCAGACAGAGCCAGAAAACAGTGACTGCGAACAGCGTTAAACAGAGCAAGCTTTCGATAACAGGATAATCGTTCCATAGGGTGTGCAGCACGGCTTGCGTATCATCTTCCACTAAGCCGAAGATGAAAATATCGAACGATCGTTCATAAGTGGCATAGTAGTAAACATTACTTACCGTCAAAGCGCCGACCACGGTACTGAGTGTTGTTGCCAACCACGGATAGGCGTGTTGCCATATGTTGAAGCTATTTTTATTAATGGCGAATAAGCTAGCAATCAGCAGACAAGGCACAAACAGCAAACTGGCAATACGAATATCAAATAGTCCGCCGATCCAGAACATTCGTTCCACGTCTTGAGTAGAATCAGTAAAAAGCTGATAACTGCCATAAGTGAAGAGAAGATAGATTCTTCCCGCCATTTGGGTTACTACCGTTATCAGCCAGGGAAGTAACAGAGCGATAAAAGCCAGTTTAAATCTGTAGAACCACATGATGCCTTCTTATTATTAATAGATTGATAAGGTTAATTTAATATTTATCAGGTCAAGATCCTATCTTATTCAGCAATTTACTGCCTATCCCATTAGGTTATTTTATTTGCTGTTTTTTGCAGTAGAGTAGTCATTGGTCAGATATCAGATAGAAGAGGTTGAAGAATGGTTCAGGCTGCAAATCATCTTTATCTAGAAAAGGCACTCCAGCCGACGTAAGGCAGAAGAGGAATGTCGATGAGGTGCAGCATAGCTGATTTTAAATTCACTTTACATACATGCAAAGGAGTTATAGTAATGCCTAACGATTCAAATACTATCAGGCTGGTTATGCCGCAGTGGCAAGGGGGAAATAACCCGGCATACAAGTTTGGTGCGGAAATGCTGAACTGGCTTGCGCCGGAAACGGATGCTCCTGTTATTCATGTCCCCATCCAGGAACCAGCCGGTCCCCTCTCGGTAGAAAATGGCATCATTGGAAGGGAAGCTCTTAAAACTCAGCTTAGCAGCGTCTGGAAAATTATTCGTGAATATAAGCCAGATAATATAGTCACGTTTGGTGGTGACTGTCTTGTCGATCTCGCCCCTTTTGCTTGGCTGAGTGAGCGCTGGGGAGAGAAGCTAGGGATACTGTGGATTGATTCACATCCTGATGTTATGACTCCCGCTCAATTTCAGAATGCTCACGCTCATGTTCTTGGCGCACTGATGGGTAATGGCGATCCCGATCTGACAGCCACCGTGGCTTGCCCGGTATCTTCCCGGAGAGTCATGATCGCAGGAATACACAGCCCGCTGGAATATGAGAAAAAATTCATTGCTGATAACGCAATCAGAACTTGCTCTCCGGATGAGGTCAGAGCGGGAGGCGAGTCAGTAATGAAGTGGATTGAAGAAGAAAAAATCGAATGTTTGGCAATTCACATTGATTTGGATGTACTGGATGAACGTAATTTCCGTTCCGTATTGTTCGCTCGTCCGGGTGCCGGTGAGCATGATTTCGATGGTATCGCTAAAGGTAAACTTAACATTCCCGATGTACTGGCTCTTATCCAAAAGGCAGTCTCTCGGGCTAAAGTTGTTGGACTTGGGATTACAGAACACCTTCCTTGGGATGCCATGAATCTTAAAGACATGCTTGAGCAGCTTCCTTTAATAGGGCGTTTAGATTAATTGAAATATCGAATTGCTTTGTGATGACGTTGGGGAGGGATTCTCACGTCAGGTTGTAAATTCTGCTGTAATAAAATCAACTCACAGCAAACAATAATTACTGCCTAATAAAAAACTCAATTTTTTACCAATGTTCGTAAATCATTGTTATGCATTAAAGACAGAAGAAAGTTTATTTATCGCCAGCCAAATATATCGAATTAATATCTTGATGTTTTGGGGTGTTATATTTCCTCCGCATCGGGTGAAAATTGACGGCGATTTTTATTCATTCCCTATTATTGATCGCGATTAATTCGCCATTTTGTGTGATATTTATCACGTTTTTTTGTGTTCGTATGATAT